>JAQWRF010000099.1 GCA_029243845.1 Planctomycetota bacterium
GATTTTGCGATAAGCGCAGCGCCACAAGAATCTGACCAGACGTTGACCAAAGTTCGCAACATATCGAGTGGGCGGTCGATGGCCAGCAACAGCATTGCTCCTTCGATTGGTAGTCCGAGTGCTGACAAAATAGCCGTCATCATGATTAACCCTGCCGACGGGATACCAGCTGCACCAATTGATGCGAGCAACGCAGTAATAACGATAAACACTTGCTTAGCAATAGTTAAATCGAAATCACCCGTTGACGCGTAATATTGCGCTAAGAAAATCACGCCAACGCATTCGTAAAGAGCGGTGCCGTCCATATTGACGGTGGCGCCTAATGGCAACACAAAGGATGAATGCTTATTCGATACCCCACCGCGATATTCGGCACTTTCCATGGTCGCCGGCAGAGTAATGGCTGATGACGAAGTAGAAAAAGCCGTCATCAAGGCTGGTGACATGGCGCGGAACCAGGCGATTGGTGAGATGCCACCCACAAACTTGAGGAGTAGCGGCAGAATAACGCAGGCGTGGAACAGTAGTGCGAATGCCACGATGCCCATGTAGTACAGCAGCGGCTTGAATGTTGCGAAGCCCGTTTCGCCGACCACTTTTACAACCAGCGCAAACACACCATAAGGAATCAGCTTTAGAATGCCGCCAGCCAACGCCATCATCACTTCGAAAAAGGACTCGAAGATACCTTTGATGCGACCACCATGTGGTTCAGGAGTTTTGCCAATGAAGTAGCCGAGCAGTAAGGCGAACACAATAATTTGCAGCATTGAGCCATTGTCGGATAGCGCACTAAAAATATTTTGCGGCACCATGCGCAGCAAGATATCAATGAACGATGTGCCCTCGCCAAGTGCAAAATTATCAGGCATAGCCAAATTCAAATTGGCGCCAACACCAGGTTGAGTCAGATTTACGACCAACAGGCCCGTAATAATCGCCAAGAAACTCGTCGTCATGTAATAGCCCAAAGTTTTTGCGCCAAGTCGTCCAAATTCTTTGCCGCCTGAGATACCCGCTACACCAGTGACAATACTGCTAAGTACCAAAGGTACGATGAGCATTTTGAGCAGGCTCATGAAAATGTTGGCCGCCATCACAAAAGGCGCTAGCCATACTGCGCGCTGAGAGTTTGGATCAAGGACCTCTAGGCTGACGTCGTGCCCAGCCTTCGAGACGGTTTGAACGATATAGTCGGCGCTAGTGGCTTCTTGCAGGAGCCAGCCACCGATTACGCCTAGCAGCATCGCTAAGCCAATTTTGGTATGCATTTTCACAAGACAATCCTACAGTCGCTACACGGGCAATACGACCCCTTTCAGCATCCACAGTGTTAGAAAAAGTATCTTTTTGCGACATGCTATGGTGTACCATTGATAGAATACATTAGCCGAAGCTTATTTCGATTAACCTAAAAAGCCACAAAAACATGAAAACACTCCCCTTCCTGCTCTCTACCCTCCTACTCACTTTATCGTCTGCCACTGCACAAAGTGGTCTTGTTTGCGATGATGGAACACCTCTCCACCAATCCATTTCTAGTGGTGGTGGCCCTAGCGCGCAAGCCCCAGGCTCGTTGACTTCATTGTTCGCGAGCAACAACGGCTTTGCTGGCAATACCTTTGATATTACCCCAAATGTCGATATCGAAATCACAGGGCTTGACTTTAACGGCAGTGGCACTGGAATACAGTACAACATTGACGCCTACTATAAAGTTGGCACATCGGTTGGCTTCGAGGCCGATCCCTTGGCCTGGACCCTTTTGGCATCCGGACTTAGTGGCGCTTGCAGTGGTACGAATCTTCCGACTTTCGTTAATATGGCTGGTAATGGCATAGTGCTTAGTGCTGGAACTACCTATGGCATATATTTTGACTCCGTTGATTATCCTACAGGTGCATCAATACAATACACCAACGGAACTGGCGCTAATGAAATATATAGCAACGGTGACCTGCTACTTGAATGTAAAACTGGGCAAGGCTCGCCAGCCTTCAGCGGTACTACCTTCAGTCCACGCGTATGGAATGGGACTATTCACTACGACACACTCTCTGGTGGTGGGCTATATTACTCCATCACCGGCATGGTTGCAGGGCAAACGGCTACTTTCCGTATTACCGGTGCAACTCCTAATTCAAACTGTGTCATTGGTTACTCACTAGCGGGCGCAGGTCCTATCAGTACGGGCTTTGGTATCGTTGATATGACTCCACCAATTAGCACCCTTGCAAATATCTCTGCAGATGCAAACGGTGATGCATCAATTCTGATAAATGTTCCGCCAAATGCCACGGGGCGCACGCTTTATACCCAAGCTCTGAATAACGGCACATTAACTAACTCTCTTGCGAGTCTTGTTCTATAGAAGGTCTTAGTGCTCATAGGTCGTATGGCCGCAATTCGATGAAATTGCTGGCCATACGCGACCGAGATTATATCTCGACGCCAAACGCACCCTTAAGCGCGAAGCCTACCGCCATCGACACGACCACAAACCAAATCATGATGTCGATTTCGCCGCCCCCCATAAAACCAAGCGAAGCTGCTGGATAGTCGATTGTGATGGACTGCAAAAAAGAGTCCGCCGGCAATACCGGGTCGCCGAAATAGACAATCGGATCATGCGCTGCTGCGAACTCAGTCAAAGGTTGCGATGTTTGCATGCGTGCTAAACGCCGCGGGTCGGTACCTACTTCTAGATTTTTTGTAAAGCTATCACCCTTGTGACTTAAGCCAATCGGCAGCGAGCCCTCAGCCTGAGGAGTAAGCATTAGCAATATCCTTGGACCAGCACTATCATCAAGATTCACGCGCTGATCGAGTGCAATACCCCCGCCAAGTTCAAGAACAACATCTTG
>JAQWRF010000065.1 GCA_029243845.1 Planctomycetota bacterium
TCGCGTTTGAGATTAAACCAATGCTCGATAGCGTCATGCACACAAGTGCCCGCTAATGCTGGCAGCGAGGTTAAGCGCTTATGAACCATCGTTTCGTATTTTTCAGCTGGTGGCTTTTCAGTCCACCATCCCCACGAAGCGTAGCGCGAATAATAGTATTCGCGGCGGCAGCGCTCAAACTCTTTTGCGCGACTTGCCGACCAGGATAGTTCGTTTTTGTAATTAGCCATTAGTGTTTAAAGTGACGGGTACCAGTGTGCACCATACACACTTTGTTTTTGTCACATTCTGCGGTAACTTCCGCATCGCGCATAGAGCCGCCCGGCTGAACGATAACAATCGCACCAGCTTCCGCC
Organism: Planctomycetota bacterium; assembly: GCA_029243845.1. Lineage (GTDB taxonomy): Bacteria > Planctomycetota > UBA1135 > UBA1135 > UBA1135 > JAPKEZ01. The sequence goes on from JAQWRF010000065.1 coordinate 357, forward strand.
AATGCTTGTGGTCCGTCTGGGAAGGGGAAGAAGGCATCAGAGCCAACAACACTGCCTTTTGCTCGGTCGCCGGCTTTCTTTACTGCTATTTCTGCAGAGTCTACGCGGCTCATTTGCCCGGCGCCCGCGCCAACCAGCCTCGAATCTTTAACTAAACAAATGGCATTTGACTTTAGGTGTTTTACTAACACCTGGGCAAGGCGCACATCGTTTTCTAAGCTTGGGTCTAAAGCAACTTCTCCGGCAACTTGCAAATCGGCATCGAAAGCAGAGATGTCATCGCTGCCCTGAACGAGATTGCCGCCCCATACGCGACGGCTTTCGAGTTGATTGCGTTTGCAGCCAATATCTGATATTTGCACGATGCGTAAGTTCTTGCCCCATTTTGGGCCATTGCGTAAAAATTCAACAGCCTCGGCATCAAAACTAGGGGCTGCCAGCACTTCGACAAATTTATTTGGGCCACCCATAAACTTGGCACAAGATAAATCAAAGTGACCATTGACGGCAACCACCGATCCAAACGCGGAAAGCGGGTCGCCCTCCCATGCCTTTTCTAAAGCGTCGCATGGAGAGTCGCTCGAAAGCGCTGCCCCGCAAGGATTGGTATGTTTAACCACAACTGCTGACGGTGATGGTAAATCATTTACTGCAGCGACAGCCCCATCTAGGTCTAGCCAATTGTTGTATGACAATTCTTTGCCGCCATCAAGAACTGTTGCTGCTCCTAGCCCTACAGCTTGTGAATCTGGGTAGAAGCCTGCCTGCTGGTGAGGGTTTTCGCCGTAACGCAATGACGCTCCTGCTTGATCGGCAAACCATCGGCCAATCGCCGAATCGTATTCGCCGGTGCGCGCAAAAACTTTAGCTGCAAGCTGTTGGCGCAATTCTAAACTTGTGCCGCCTTCTTGAAGCTCTGTAATGACTTGCGAGTAATCGTGGGTATCGCAAACTACAGCAACGCTTGAATAGTTTTTTGCAGCGGAGCGCAACATGCTTGGGCCACCGATATCAATTTTTTCAATAATCTCATCAAAGCTTCCCCCGCTAGCAACCGTTTCTTCGAACGGATATAGATTTACAACCACCATATCTATTGCGCCGATGCCGTGCTCTTTCATTGACGCGAGGTGTCCCTCGTCGTCGCGGCGCGCCAATAGGCCACCATGTATCATCGGGTGCAGAGTTTTAACTCGGCCGTCCATCATTTCTGGGAAGCCTGTGTATTCAGCAACCTCTGTCACCTCAAGCCCTGCTTCTTGCAGAGCGCGCATGGTGCCACCTGTTGAAAGTAACTCAGCTCCTTGAGCAGCCAAGGCTTGGCCAAGCTCAACGATGCCATCTTTATAAAATACGCTTAGTAAAGCGCGACGAACGGAAGTGCGGGAAGAAGTCATTAGTCAAATCGCGTACGCAGGTACGCCTCTATGAATGGGTTGATGTCGCCCTCAAGGACGGCCTGGGTATTACCAACCTCGTGGTTGGTTCGGTGATCTTTCACCATTTGGTAAGGGTGCAATACGTATGAGCGAATTTGTGATCCCCAAGAAATTTCTCCTTGGCTGCCGTACATCACCTGAAGTTCGGCATTCTTTTCACGCTCGCGTAATTCGTAAAGCTTGGAAGCCAACATTGATTTTGCAATTTCGCGATTTTTCAATTGGCTTCGCTCGTTTTGGCATTGCACAACAATGCCGCTCGGTTCATGTGTCATGCGCACGGCTGAATCCGTTTTGTTAACGTGCTGACCACCAGCACCGCCGGCGCGATAAGTATCTATACGCACGTCTGACATGTCTATTTCTATTGCCGCGTCTTCGTCAAGCTCGGGCATTATTTCAATAGCGGCAAAGGATGTGTGTCGACGCCCCTGCGAATCGTAAGGCGAAATTCTTACTAAGCGATGAACGCCACGCTCAGCACTTAATTTGCCATAAACAAATGGGCCTTTAATTAATAAAGTAGCGTGGCGGATGCCGCCCTCGTCGCTACTTAATAATTCTAATTCTTCTACCTCGAACTCGTTTGCTTCGGCCCAGCGCACATACATGCGCATTAACATTTCGGTGAAGTCGGTGGCGTCCACCCCACCAGCACCTGACTGCAAGGTTAAAAATGCATTGCGCGAGTCGTGTTCGCCGCCAAGCATCACTTGTAGTTCGAGCGAGTCGATGCTGTTGCTTAATTGCTCGCTAACCCTAAGCAAATCATCGCGCACCTCGGCAGCGCCAAATTCTTCGCTAAGCTCAATGTTTGCCCGTTGGTCAGCGCACAACGCTGAAGCTGCCTCAACGGGGTCGATACTTACGTTAAGTTTTTTTAATTGCGCAACGGTTTGTTGCGCGGATTCTTGGTTGTTCCAGAAACTAGCTTCCGCCATTTCCCCCTCTACCTTTGCTTTTTCGGCACAGAGATTGTCAAAGTCAAAGACGGCCTCGAATTTGCTCGAGGCGTAGCTCAAAAGCCTTTAACTCTTCGATGGCGTCTTTCATTATTGTGCTTCGTGCTCGGATGCCTCTACCCGATCAATAGCTGCGCTTAGCGCATGGTACAAAGCAGTATTAGATGCCAGGGTTAGTGGCAATAGCATCTCTCTTGATTCTTCAATATATTCTTTTAGTCGCTCATCGCTCATCGCCTGATGGGCTGTTATTAGATTGTCAAGACGATCCGCGCTTTTGATGATATGAACATCGCGGCCCGACCATTGCATATTTTCAAACATGCGCTTGTTGCGGCCAAATGCCGACTCGCCCTCTTTTTGATCTGGGTGGGTTAGGGCCAATACCATGTCCAATACCTGCGAGCCAAAATCGTCTTCGATATCGTCTTGTGGGGTCTCGCTGTCTTCGAGCACATCGTGTAAAATTCCGGCGCAAATAATCGCCGCGTTCTTTTGTTCAGCAATATCCAATAAAATAAGGGCCACCCGCAAAGGGTGCACAATATATGGGCTCCCCGAACCGCGGCGTATTTGGCCGGCATGCGCCTGCTTAGCCAAATCAATGGCCTTGCTGACTGATGGCCAGGTCATAGCCACGGTTTCATCGCGCAAACGTTGTTCTAGCTGGTCGGCGCTAAGCGAATAAATTTCTTGCATAATCGGTACTATGTTTCACCAGATTCCCTTCAGCGTCGGCCTCAAGAACTAGGTCGCATAAGTTTAGAAAAATCCCTACTTCAGCAACACCGGCAATCTGTGACAATATGGAATGAGTTGCTTCCGGGTCGTCAATTCCATTTTCAAATTTGCAATCAAATATATAGTTACCGTTATCGGTAACAAAAGGCTCTCCAGATTCAATGGTGCGTAAATATGGAGTACACCCGCCTTTCTGGGCAACCTGAGTTTTTGTCGATTGGTAACCAAAAGGTAGTACCTCGATAGGCAGCAAAAAACCGCTACCTAGTTTACTAACGTATTTCCCGGCGCCAATAATAATGATGACGCTTTCGGACGCCGCGGCGACAATTTTTTCACGAAGCAGTGCTCCGCCGCCGCCCTTAATCAATCTAAACTGTTCGTCAACCTCGTCGGCTCCATCGACCGCTATATCAAGGTGCGGGGTTTCGGCCAAAGTAGAAACTGGAATGCCAAGTTTTTTAGCATGATCTTCTGTTTGTTGTGACGTGCAAACTCCTATTACGCTAATCTTTTCCTTGGCCATCTTTTCAGCCAAGGCCTCTAAGAAAAACGCCACCGTTGAGCCTGTGCCTAGGCCAATTCTCATGCCGTCACGCACATATTCTGCTGCCGCATAGCCGACAACTTGCTTAGAAGACTGTTCATTGCTCATTGGCATATATCATACTTGCGCTATAATGGCTTTTCTTGTTGATACACAGTCTCATTAAATCAAGCTCGGTTTAATCATGGCAGATTCTCAGAAAACACTCGCTGATTTGTCGGAAATCGTTGTTGCTAAAGTACTTACGGTGCTCGGTGACGACCCGGTTTCTGAACGTTTACGCGAAATGGGTTTCACCCCAAACACTACTGTTTACTTTGAGCGACAGGCTCCATTCGGTGGACCGATAATTGTTTCTCTAAGAAACTACCAGCTATCGCTGCGACCATCCGAGGCGCGGCTAATCATCATTGAGGGATTGTCTGGTGCCTGAGCCTGAAAACGCTTTGAATTATGCCCTGGTTGGCAGCCCAAACTCTGGCAAGACGACTTTGTTCAATGCCCTAACCGGCATGCGCGCCAAAACAGGCAACTACCCCGGTGTCACGGTTGATCGACGCGCTGGCAATCTTAAGGTTGGCAATACTGATGTTCAAATAACCGACTTGCCTGGTAGCTATTCCCTGCAAGCCATTTCTGAAGAAGAGCATGTAACTAGCCGTTACCTGCGCGGTGAGCTAGGCGACGACAATCTTGATGGCATCGTATTTGTTGCTGACTCGACCAGCCTAAGTCGCTCGCTACCATTCTTGCTCAATATTCTAAATCTAAATATACCTACTATCTTAGTGTGTACTATGATCGACGAGTGCAAGGCGCGTGGCGGTGACATTGATTTCTTCAAACTAAAGGCAGAGCTCGGGATTCCCGTGGTTGGGGTTGTTGGTAACCAGGGCTTAGGGGTCACCGACCTTAAGCAGTTTTTCTTAGAGCCACAAAAGTGGAAAACCTCCGGTGTCCCGACATTTGAATCTACCGAGCAGCGTTTTGAGTGGGCAGATAAAATTTTCGAAAAAGTATTGCGCCATCCTATTTCTGAAAGCAATCTAACTAGGCAAATAGACCGCGTCCTATTGCACCCCGTTCTGGGGATATTGGTTTTTGCGGTTTTCATTTCTGTTTTCTTTCAGTCCATCTTTACCTGGGCCGCGCCAGCAATGGATTTGTTTTCTGTGTGGGTTAGCCAGCTGGCAAACTATTGCTCAAATACTTTGCCCCCGGGCTTTCTAACGGACCTATTGAGTGACGGAATTATTCAGGGCGTTGGGGCGGTGTTGGTATTCGTGCCACAAATTGCAATCTTGTTCACTTTGATCTTCTTTTTCGAAGCCTCGGGGTACATGGCGCGCGCTGCTTTTGTTATTGACCGCCTAATGGGGTGGGCCGGACTCGAGGGCCGCTGTTTCATTTCGCTCTTAAGCTCATATGCCTGCGCAGTGCCTGGCATCATGGCCACGCGCGCCATCCCTTCACCGCGCGACAGGCTGGCAACCATTTTGGTCGCACCACTTACCACCTGCTCGGCGCGCCTTCCTGTTTATGCCGTGCTAATCTCTGCATTCGTGCCCGATACTGCCGTATGGGGACCTTTTACAGTTCAGGGCTTCACCTTAATGGGTCTATACTTATTGGGTGGCTTTAGCGCCATTCTCTTCGCGGCTATCTTTAAGCGTGGTTTATTGCGTGGTGCCAGCCTTCCTTTCTTTTTAGAGCTGCCGCCCTATCGCTTCCCATCATTCAAAACCATCACTGTGCAGGTGATGGGAAGACTTAAGGTTTTCGTTCGCGATGCCGGCTCGGTAATTTTAGCGGGCTCTATAGCTTTATGGTTATTGCTAAACTTTCCACATCATCAGCCTGATAGTAATCTCAGCGATTTACAAAACAAGCAGCAACAAATAGAAAGAAGCTATGCTGCCGACCTGGGGCGCTCACTCGAGCCTATATTTTCACCCCTTGGCTTTGATTGGAAAATAAACATTGGTCTCATCGGGTCCTTTGCCGCTCGCGAGTTAATGATCTCAACCATGGCGCAAGTTTACGCGGTTAGCGAGGGTGGCGACGACTTTAATAGTTTTGCTGGTGTCCTGTCCAAAGAAGATGAAAATGGCGTTAAGCCCATTAGCTTCGCCGGCGCTATGTCATTGCTGGTATTCTTTGTTTACGCTCCACTGTGTTTATCAACAGTCGCTGTGGTCAGAAGAGAGACAAACAGCTGGCGTTGGCCAATTTTTATACTTTGCTATATGTTTATTTTGGCGTGGGTCGCCAGTTTTATAACCTATCGTCTTGCTTTGGCATAAGCATTGACTTTATCTGCCACAAAACGAATGCGGCAAATAGCCAAATAAATTGTTCGCGCTGGCAGTAACTATGGCCTAACAGAATGCCAAATAGTAGCATTGGGCCGCTAAACACGAATTGCTTAAAGGACACCGCGCAGATAAGAATAACCGATAGCGTGAATGCATGATTGTTAACAACGCCGAACATGCTTTGCTCGTTCACATACCAACCAATAATAAATCCCGAAATTATCGCGGGTATTTTGACAACATCTTTATTTAGAGCGCTTTGCTTTAGCGATAACGGCAAGACGCACAGTAATGCGCCGGCAGCATAATTAAACCCGTCGGCTAGCTGCATGCCGAAATAAACTAACAACAACACTGCTGTCATAGTTATAAGCTGAGATACCGATTTAATTGCCAGGTGTTTGCCCACCCCATCAAAAACAGAGCAGACTGCAATGGCCAATATTGTTGCGCCCTGCATGGTGCTGTGTTCTAGCCATCCGTGGTGGTGTAGTTGTGCGAATAAGAAAATGCGCAGTCCAGATCCAAGTAACGTTGCGCCGACAATTAAATTTTCATTTTTAACTTTTGGAGTTGCAAGCAGCACTAATAGGCCTGTCGCTGTTAGCCATCCTGATATATTTTCAAAATCAGAGCCACTAATGGTTAGATTAAAGACGGTGGCCGCCCCAAACAATAACCACAACTCGATTCTTCTAATAAATTCAAACATCATTTCAGCTTAGATTTTAGGTCTACCCGCTCTGACATAAAACTACGCCCGTTGTCATATAGCTTACCTATTGAATTGAGCTCGTTGTTCTCAAAGCGCAACATGCGATAACCCGGAAAACTCAGCCCGCCGTTTGGTGGCGCTGCGACATCAAAATCGTAAGTGGTGGTGGTGATCAGCCAAGGCTGTTCGGGCAATTCATTAGATAGCCACTCTTCGCCATCGCTAGTGTGTATCGCGTCTACGTGGGTGTGACCAGAGAGGGTTGCCACTACGTTATGCTCGCTTAGTAGCTCTAAAAAACGCTGTTGGTTGCGCTCAATCGAACGTGCGCCAACTACTGGGTGGTGAATTTGCACCAAGGTCTTTTTGTCTTTATGCTTTATTAACTGTTTTTCAAACCAAGCAAGCTGGGTGCTGGTTAGTTGATCGCGGCCATGAGCGGAATCAAGGCTTATGATATTCCAGTCGCCAAATAAATTAACATGAACGGGGTCGGGGTAGTCTTTGATAAATAATGCCCAGTCTTCACGCTCGTGATTTCCGGGACATAAAATTACCGGAATATCCAACTGTGCGATCCCTTGATAAAAGGTCTGATAGCGCTCGGCCCCTCCGTGATAAACAACATCTCCTGTAAGCAATAATATATCCGCCCGCTCTCTCTCAACATCGTTCAGTAAAGAGATAAATAGCTTTTCGCCATCGCCGTTGTCTAAGTCGGGTAAATCCGCGGCGTGAGCTATCGTAAAATCAGAAGGGAACTTTTGGTAAACGAAAACCGCCTTGGGGTTTTTATACCACTTGCCATCTATATAGGCGCTTAGCTCATATGCTCCGGGGGCTAAATTGCTCAACGGATGAACGCGGAATACATTATCTGCTACAGAATCAATTTCTAATGCGCACTCCTGTTGAGGGCTCATTAATTTAAACGCAATATCATCTGGTTGGAAAAATGGCAACATTCCATCAAGAACAACATCAAACGATCCGTCGCTTAATACCATATGCGGATTCCCAAGACGCGGCGAGCGAATACCATATTGTGGCTCAAAGCTAGCAATAACCACGCTTAAGGCGGCAACAAATACCGCCACCCTAAGCCATTTGTTTATTTTCATCTACCTAAACGTCTAGGTTGCCCACCTCGTGAGCGTGCGCTGCAATGTATTCGCGGCGGGGCGCTGTTTCGTCTCCCATTAGCATAGTGAATGTTTTGTCAGCCTCTAGAGCATCTTCAATTACCACTCGTTTCATAAAACGTAATTCTGGGTCCATTGTGGATTCCCAAAGTTGATCTGGGTTCATCTCGCCAAGACCCTTGTAGCGCTGCACCTCTATTCCCTTCATTCCGAACTCGCGGAAGGCCGCCACCACGGTTTGTAATTTGTGGTAATTTACCACTTCACCATCGTGTTCTAGACTGAACAATGCGCTGGTATTCGAGTCGTCAAGAACTGTGCTAAAACTAACCTCCTTTTCTAACAATACCGCAAGGTGGCGCTGCGCCGCCTGCTTTTCATTAAACTGGAAAGCAAGGTAATCAGCCTCATCTCGAGTGATTTCTGAACTAGAGCCGCTCCATATTTTTTGGCAATCGGCCTGCGCGGCATGATAATCAGCGATGTTGTAGTAAAAGACCTTGGTGCCGCTGTCAACATGCTGAATCATTGACATTGGTAACTCGCCATTTTCATTAGCGTGCGCTAAGTACTCTTCCGCCGTCACTCCACGGCTACCGCCCTTCATTGAGTGCGTGCATTGTGATAGGCGTTGTAGAGAATTTAAGATGGGTTCCAGATCGTCATTTTCAAACTTCGTGCCGTTGGCAAAAGTTAGCACTACATTTGCAACAGACTGCTCCTTAAGAATTTCACGAAGGTGGTCGTCATCATTTATATATTGATATGCCTTAGAGCCCTTCTTGCTAATTCTATACAGTGGTGGACAGGCAACATACACCTGTCCGGCTTCGAGCATCGGCTTCATTTGACGGAAGAAGAAGGTGAGAATCAGCGTACGGATATGGGAGCCATCAACATCCGCATCGGTCATAATAATTATTTTCCCGTAGCGACATTTTTCATGATTGAAGTCTTCTCCAACACCGGCGCCAATAGCTTGAATCATCGTTTGCAATTCTTGATTGGCCAAAATACGGTTTGCATTATTCTTTTCGACATTTAGAATTTTTCCTTTCAGCGGCAAAATTGCTTGGTAACGACGATCGCGACCCGTCTTTGCCGAACCACCCGCTGAGTCGCCCTCAACGATGTACAGTTCGGTCATTGTCGTGTCTTTCGACTGGCAATCTGCCAACTTACCCGGCAGGGAACCAGAAGAGAGCACGCCCTTGCGGCGCACTAAGTCTCGTTGCTTGCGAGCCGCA
>JAQWRF010000127.1 GCA_029243845.1 Planctomycetota bacterium
GGCGCCTGTTTAGCTAGCCTTATTGCGTCTTTCCTCGGTGGTGAAAATCACTCTTGGTATGCCCTAATATTTCCTTTAGTTCTTGGCAATATTGCAGTAGCGTCGATTCTTTCGTTAGTTTTGGTGCCGTTTTCACGCACAAATAATCACTCCTGGGGCAAATTTTCCTTTATTGTTTGTTTTGCGCCTTGTTATGTGATGATGTTAAGAATTTCGTACGCGCCAATTTTTTTAATAGTAGTCGGCATCATCACGCTCGCTCTATTAGTGATTAAGTTCCGTTACATACCGCATATTTCTGTGAGAAGCAACGGCATTATTATTATTCTTGCCTTGTGCGCTGTAATTGGAGGTAGCTACAAAAACCACCTACACTTAAAGAGCGTTAATAAGGCGCTCAGTGTTCCGCAGTTGGCAAAATTTGAAAGCACGGGGCTAGTAGCGCCCGACATCATTCTCGTTTCACTTGACACCTTGCGTGCGGACGCCATTGTCGGGGAGCGAAGCCCACATTATGACTTACCGTTTTTTGATGGCATGCGCGATCGCGGCCAATGGTGGGACTACGCGTATTCATCAAGCAATCAGACCTTACCGGGACACGCCTCGATGTTGTCAGGCAAAGATGCCTTGGCCAGTGGCGTCCGCTACAACTTCAATCAGTTGCCAGGACCGGACAAGCTGCATTTGATATCTGAATATTTCAAGAAGGCCGACTATAAAACAGCAGGGGTCATTTCCAATGCGTTAATTGCCGGTAACATGGGCTTCAGCCGAGGCTTTGATTTATATGATGACATCACCACTCCCCGTTTTGGATTGCGCACGGCTTGCGAGAATTACTTATCTAAGGCTAGTTGGCTCGGGATACTGGTTCCAGGGAAATTCGTTTCGGCATTATTGTCAAAAACAAGTTTTCGCGCCTTGCAAAAGCCACCGCGTGGTATGGGTGCCTACAACATGCGTGAGCGCGGTAAAGTAATTAATGAGCAAGCCATTAGTGCTTTAGACCAACTTTATGAAAACGAGCAGCCCTTTTTCTTCTTTTTGCATTACATTGATGTTCACCATCCGTATGGCGCGCCGCAACCTTTTGATGGCTTGTTAACCAAGGGGCTTACCCCTTTGCCAGATCGCTATCAGCCAACCGAACGGCTTGACGGCATGATCACCCTCGATCAACTCGATGTCCTGCGTGCAGAGCTGAAAAGCGATGATCTGCAAATTCACCGCGAGGCCCTTGCGGCAGCAAATTACTACCACCAAGTATATTTAGAGAATTTGCTATTCCTCGACAGCTTGCTCGAAGAGATTCGTGGCTATGTTGAGAAATCTCAAAGACCTACTTTATGGGTAATTACCGCCGACCATGGCGAACATTTCGCTGAGAATGATGTCATCTTGCACGGCAACCACATGTTTCAAGATTCGATTCGCGTACCATTCATTCTTACTGGGCCCGGCATTGATGAAAATATGCGCCGCGGCGGAATACCTGATGTCGCTGATATCGGGCCTACCTTGCTTGAGTACGCCGGCATTGCAATACCGCAAACCATGAACGGCCGCTCGCTCTTAGGTAATCACGATTTACCGCCGAAACTACATGTTGTTACCGATGACGTGCGCCTCATGCTACGCATGGCGGATTACAAGTTAATCGCGGTCCGCGAAGGTGATTCGGTGAAGGCCACCCACGTTTACAATCTTGCCGAAGACCCGAACGAGCTCGACAATTTACTTGGACGCAGCGCAATGCAAGAAGAGCTCCTCGACGCGCTCAGTGAAGAATTACAGCGCGACACCTTTGAAGGCGGTGACGGTAATTTATCAGCCGAGCAAAATGCTGCGCTGGACGAGCTGGGATACGCTGATTCACACGAAAATCACTAGTCTTTCCGAGCACCCAGCGGCAGAATGGCCCCAAAGCTACTCTCAGTGCTTTATCTTTATACTAGGTTCATGGCTTGTCCAAAAAAACACTACAAAATGTGTTTGCATATAGTTCACGCACTACATATTGTGGTCTATAGCGGCTACTATTGCCCCCCTTTTAACTAATAATTCACTCTTATACGAGAACAATAATGCACGAGACCGAAACTGCAGTGGCTGAGCAAAAAACAGCCGAAAACACTGGTTCAAGCGTAGGAATGCGCATCGAAAAGCGCAACGGCAGCTTTGAACCCGTCGACCTCAACAAAATCGTACGCGCTATTCAGCTACACAGTCATGACCTAACAAAAGTCGATCCGATGATTGTTGCAACACGCACAATATCTGGTATCTACGATGGCGCCACTACGGCCGAGCTCGACCAACTGGCTATTCAAACCGCTGCTTCTTATATTGCAACAGAGCCTGAATATTCGCAATTAGCAGCACGCATGCTTAATACTTTTATTGGCAAAGAAGTGCGTCACAGAGATATTCAATCCTTCTCTCAGTCTATTCGTTATGGTCACGAACAAGGGTTAGTTAACGATCACGTTTTTGATTTCGTCCGCGCTAATCGCCGCAAGCTTAATGACGCAATCGACAAAGAGCGTGGCAAGTTATTTCAGTATTTCGGACTGCGTACGGTTTACGATCGCTACTTGCTGAAAGATCCACATACGCGCATGGTAACTGAGATTCCTCAGTACTTCTTTATGCGTGTTGCTTGTGGCTTGGCCGAAACTCCAAATGAGGCGATTGAGTTTTACAACCTGATTAGCTCGCTCGAGTATATGCCTTCGTCCCCTACTTTGTTCAACTCGGCTACTTGTCGTACTCAGCTAAGCTCTTGCTACTTGCTTGACTCTCCACAGGATAGTCTCGATTCTATCTACAATCGCTACAAGGATATCGCGTGTCTATCAAAATACGCGGGAGGCATCGGCTTGTCTTACTCGCGCGTGCGCGCCAAAGGTTCTCTGATTCGTGGAACGAACGGCAAATCAAACGGAATTATCCCGTTTTTGAACACACTCGACGCGTCAATCGCTGCAGTCAATCAAGGCGGGCGACGCAAGGGCGCCGCATGTGTTTACCTCGAAACATGGCACGCGGACATTCTTGAATTCTTAGAGCTGCGTGACAACACTGGTGATGAAATGCGCCGCACGCATAATCTCAACCTTGCAAACTGGGTACCTGACTTATTCATGCAACGCGTTAAGGACGGAGGCGGCTGGTCGTTGTTCGACCCTAAAGATGTGCCGCACTTTGTCGACATTTTCGGTGACGAATTCGCCACAGAGTATGCTCGCGCCGAAGAGGCCGGTCTTGCTCGCGAAGTTATTCCAGCTCGCGACCTGTACTCCCGCATGATGCGCACCCTGGCGCAGACCGGCAATGGTTGGATGACTTTCAAAGATAGCTGTAACACTAAAGCGAACCAAACAGGCAAGCCAAACAACACTATCCACCTCTCCAACTTGTGCACCGAGATTCTTGAAGTGACCTCAGAGAAAGAAACCGCGGTATGCAATCTTGGATCAATCAATCTAGGCCGCATGGTTAAAAATGGCGCTGTCGATTTCGACCGCATCGGCCAAATCGTTGAGCGCGCAGTTACTTTTCTTGACCGCGTTATCGACATCAATTTCTACCCAACAGAAGACGCGGCTGCCTCAAACTCGCGCTGGCGCCCAGTTGGTTTCGGCATGATGGGCCTGCAAGACGCTTACTTTAAGTTGCGCCTGCCATTCGACAGTCCTGAGGCTAAAGATTTATCAAAGCGCATACAAGAGCATATTTATTACCACGCTCTTAAAGCTTCTAACGAGTTGGCCATCAAAAACGGGGCGCACGAAGCCTTTGCCGAGACTCGCGCCGCTAAAGGGGATTTGCAATTTGATTTGTGGGGCGTGACTCCGAGTGACAATGGTCGTTTCGAAGAACTACGCAAGAGCATCGTCGAGCACGGGCTGCGCAACTCACTAATGATTGCGATTGCGCCAACAGCGACAATCGCCACAATTAGTGGCTGTTACGAATGTGTTGAGCCACAAGTTTCAAACTTGTTTAAGCGCGAAACTTTGTCTGGTGATTTCATCCAAATTAATAACTACCTTGTTGCCGACCTTCAGGAAAAAGGTCTCTGGACCGAAGAAGTTCGTGCGGCAATCAAGAGAGCCGAAGGTTCGATTCAAGATGTTGATGTCATCCCTGACGAGATGAAGCAGCTTTACCGCACCGCCTGGGAAATTCCTATGAAGTCTCTAATTGACATGGCTGCCGACCGCGGCGCTTACATTGATCAGTCTCAATCACTGAACTTGTTCATGGAGTCACCAAGCATAGGCAAAATGTCTTCGATGTACATGTACGCCTGGGAACAAGGAGTCAAAACCACCTACTACTTGCGTTCGCGCCCAGCGACGCGCATTCGCCAGACCGATGGCAGCGACGCAGCTAATGCGACTGAACCGGTCACGCAATACACTGCCGACGAAGCACTGGCTTGCTCTTTAGAAAACCCTGAATCCTGCGACGCCTGCCAATAACAGTTATGCGTAAAAACTCAATCCTTGATCCGGGCTTCGAATTAACCCTTCGCCCAATGCGCTACCCTTTGTTCTACGACATGTACAAAGATGCTATCAAAAACACGTGGACCGTTGACGAAGTCGATTTCTCAACGGACATCGTTGACCTGCGCGAAAAAGTTTCTGAAAGCGAGCGTCATTTGATTCAACGCTTGGTTGCATTCTTTGCGACTGGCGACGCAATCGTGTCGAATAATCTTGTGCTGAATCTTTACAAGCACATCAACTCTCCGGAAGGTCGTTTGTACCTGTCGCGCCAGCTTTACGAAGAGGCGTTGCATGTGCAATTTTACCTGACTCTTCTAGATACTTACATCCCCGAGCCTGAAGAGCGCAATGAAGCGTTTGCCGCGATTCACAACATCCCTTCCATCAAGAAGAAGGCCGACTTCTGCTTTAAATGGATGGGGTCGATCAGCAAGCTTGAAGAAATCAAGAACGACGACGACCGCCGCTCCTTCCTGTTGAATCTTATTTGTTTCGCCGGCTGCATTGAAGGAATGTTCTTCTTCGCTGCTTTCGCTTACGTTTACTTCTTGCGCTCCAAAGGACTGCTTAACGGTCTTGCCTCAGGCACCAACTGGGTATTCCGCGACGAGTCTTGTCATATGGAGTTTGCTTTTGAAGTCGTCGCAACAGTGCGCGAAGAGTACCCGCACTTGTTTGATGACGAAATGCGCCTTCAAGTAATCGAAATGATGGAAGAAGCACTTGAGTGCGAGATGACATTCGCTACCGACCTCCTCCAAGAGGGAGTCCCTGGTTTATCTATCGCTGACATGCGTACTTACCTCGAGTTCTGCGCTGACCAGCGTTTGCAAAACCTCGGCATGAAGCATCACTACGGCAGCAAGAATCCTTTCAAGTTCATGGAGTTGCAAGACGTTCAAGAGCTGTCCAACTTCTTTGAGCGCCGTGTATCGGCTTATCAAGTTGGAGTCGAAGGTGATGTCGCTTTCGACGAGGCGTTTTAATTAACTGCCTTTAGGCTCAGCTTTATCAAGGTGCTGGTTTATCATTTCTGATGATTGACCAGCACCTTGTCGTATGGCATCGTTAGTTTTATCTTCACCGTTAATAAAATATGAAGCAACGAGCACCAACGCAACTATTGCCAACAGCAATAGAAACAACTTGATTGCAACTCTCATCAGCATGAGCAAAGCGAAAATAACGACAATCGCCGCCAGCACAGCCCAGACAGGGCTAGCATCAAAAAAGGCTAGGTAGCGCTCAAACAACGATGGTATCGACCAATTCATCTCCTATAGAGTAACCGTCTCTGCTAAACTTTTACAATGCAATTACCGATTCGCGTCGCCCCTTCCCTGTTAGCCTCGGATTTCACCAACCTGAAATCCGAGCTGGCGCGCGCCGAAGCTGCGGGAGCCGACTGGCATCACGTCGACGTGATGGACGGCCACTTCGTACCGAATTTGTCGATTGGTCCTCCCGTCGTTCAATCCATAAAGAAAGTGTCGGGCATCCCGCTCGACGTTCATCTGATGATTGAGAATCCTGGTGAATGGGCAGACATTTACGCCAAAGCAGGCGCCGACATCCTCAGCTTTCACTACGAGGCGGCGGCCGACAACTTTGAGGCTACCTTAAACCAGTTCAAAGATACTGGCTGCAAAGTAGGCGTAGCATTAAATCCACCTTGCGGTGTTGAGGTTCTAAAACCATACCTCAAAGACATCGACATGGTGTTAATCATGTCAGTCAACGCTGGTTTCGGCGGCCAAAGCTTTATGCCAGAAGTTCTAAGCAAAGTCAGTCAACTGCGCGAATGGGGATACGATGGCGACATCCAAATCGATGGTGGCATTAGCGATAAAACGATTGGCCCATGCCTCGCTGCCGGCGCCAATGTGTTTGTCGCCGGAAGCTACCTCTATGGTGCTGATTCCATGCCCGAGGCGCTCCAAGAACTACACAATAAGGTAGAATATAAAGATGGCATTTCGCATTCGTAAGAAGAAAGACGTACCAGGTGGCTTGTTCAGTAAGTGCAAGTCGTGTGGCAAGATGATCTACTCGAAAGAACTCGAGCAGAATTTGTATGTGTGCACCGAATGTAATTTTCATAGCACCATCAGCGCGCGCAAGCGTATTGAAATAACTGTCGACCCAGGAACTTTCAACGAACATTTCACCGACCTTAAACCAGAAGATCGCCTCGACTTCGTCGACAGTGTTCCTTACTCAGAGAAAATCGCTAAGGCTCAAGAACGCACGGGTAACTCTGATGCATGCCTAGCAGGGCTATGCGAGATTGACGGCAAGCAAGTCGCCATGGCCGTCCTCGATTTCACTTTCATGGGTGGATCTATGGGAGAAGTTGTAGGCGAAAAAATCACGCGTACTGTTGAACTTGCTACCGAGAATAATTGCCCAATGATTATTTACTCGGCATCTGGCGGCGCGCGCATGCACGAAGGAGCTATTTCTTTAATGCAGATGGCGAAGACTTGTGGCGCGCTAAAGAAGTTTTCGGAGGCCGGAGGGTTATCCATTTCTGTGCTGACAAACCCGACTACCGGTGGAGTGACCGCCTCGTTCGCCATGGTTTGCGACTTCACTATCGCCGAACCCGAAGCTCTAATAGGCTTTGCAGGGCCGAGAGTCATTCAAAACACGATTCGCCAAGATTTACCTGAGGGCTTCCAGCGTTCCGAATTTCTGCTAGAACACGGTCAAGTCGACTGTATTGTCTCACGCTCTGAAATGCGCGCCAAACTAGCTCTACTGCTCGAATACATGGGCGCCAAGCGTCGCGCATAAAAATTTAAGTATTCCGGCGGGCTAGCCGATAAAGACGAGCCCAATGGATACACCCTTCAACAATACACCCGCAGGCGATAATGCCTCGAGTTCAAAAAGCCCTGCAACGGGCTCGCAGTTTCTCAATTTTTCAGGAATGCGCGCGCTAGTTTTGCGCGAGCATGCATGGGATTGCACTTCTCTTCCGCAGCAATTGCGTGAATTGCAGATAGAGGCGCAATTCAGCCCATGCGCTTCGGGAGCAGCAGCCATGCTGCACCATGCAGAAAGAAACGGCCTGGCATTCGATTTGCTATTAGTCGAGTCACACAGCAACAGCCGCAACTGCTTGAACATTAGCTCTGCGCTGTGCCTGCATTTAACTCATCCGCCAAAGGTAATCCTGATGGCTGATGCGACACATGGCTTCACATTCAGCGGCCTCAATAAAAGCGGTGTAGATGCCATCCTAGCTCCGGATGCCTCCACTCCTAACCTGAAACGCTTGCTGAACTCGATTATTCGTTTGTCTGCGTAATTTTCTGTAGTCAAGGGGTGGATTTTCCGCTATACTTCGCCTCCATAATTCCTCGATAGCTCAGTTGGTAGAGCAGCTGACTGTTAATCAGCTTGTCACAGGTTCAAGTCCTGTTCGAGGAGCCAAATCAAAAGTCACTAGCCTCACGGCTAGTGGCTTTTTTTTATTGCGCTAACATGCCGGATTTCTTAGCGTATCCATTACAATCGGGCACTGTGCCCTTGTAAAACTAACATGAAAAAACTTCTCACCCTCGCCCTGCTAGTTGCAGGCTCATCCGCTGCTATAGCTCAAGAAGAGCATGGCGCCAAATGGTACGCCGACTTCGATGAAGCGGCTGCCGTCGCTGCTGAAACTGGCCGTGACATGATTGTCGATTTTACCGGCTCAGACTGGTGAAGTTGGTGCACAAAACTGCACGAACGTGTTTTCGTGCACAGTGAATTTTACACTGCAGCCCAGAATGATTTTGTTTTGGTTTCACTCGACTTCCCACAAGGAGAAGAGGCCAAGGCGGCTGTGCCAAACCCACAGCGCAACGACGAGTTAATGGCGAAATATGGCGTGCAGGGCTTCCCCACCGTAATGATTGTCAGTGCTACAGGCGAGGCTTATGGCCAAACAGGCTACAAAGACCTCGACCCTGTGGACTATTTGGCTGATGTTGCCACCATTCGTGATACCGGCAAAAAAGCACTGGTAGCTGTGCGTGAACTCGAGGCCGAGTTTGCTGATGCAGAAGACAAGGTTGCTGTTGCCGTTCGCGCCGCTGGCGAACTTAGCAAGATGGAAGCCGGCTCACCAGCAATTGCTGGATATGCTGATATCGTCCGTCAAGGCATTGCACTGACTCAAGAGCCTGCGGTAAAGATCGATCTTCTTCGAGCTGCCGTTATGGCGACAGGCGCTACTGAAGACGACATTAAACTTATCGCAGATTGGGATCCGAAAAACGAACACGGGTTGATGGTGATGGTTGTCATTAGCAAGATGAACTCTTTGGGTTCGATAGAAGACCTGCCTGTCTTTGTGGATCTTGCAGAAAAGCTGCATGCCACGGGCAACGTCACTGCCGATGAAGATTCACGTTCCATTTACATTACTTGTGCATTCTTTTGTGCCCAATACCTAGATGACGAAGCCAACGCCAAAGTGTGGGCGCAACGCGCAACTGATTTGGGCGGACTCGACGAGCGCATGCAAGAAGTTGTTGACGGAATTCTTGAAGAAGCTGTCGAGGTAGAGCCTGACTTCTAGAAAGGTGGCGCATCGATGCGCCACCAGGGTATAAGGTTAGAGTGGTCATAAAGGCCGCTTTAACCTTTTTTTGTGTCGCATATACGTTGGTCGCTGCAGTGCACAAGTGCCCGGGAACTGATACAATAAGAGTTGCACCAGAGTGCTGATAACCAGTAATTCTGGTCCGTCAAAGATTCTAGTTTGTCATGGACACCGTGGGGGTTGAACTTGATAAGCTGCGAACCTTTGGCGGCCTTTTCTTTTAGCATGATAAAACTCTTTTCTACTCTCTTTATTGCTGGCCTAATTGCTGCCGGCTTTACCGTAATGACTTTCTCTCAAGACCCTGGTCAAGATTCAGGGCATGAGCATAGCGATTCGCCGCTCGAAGAGATTATGGAGCAAATGAAAGACCACATGCGCGCAGTGCGCAAGTCTATTCCTGAGGTCGAGCAACACGCCAAGTGCATTAAAGACATTCAAGCAATGCAGCAACTCGCGATTGATGGGCTGCCGTATTGCCCCGATTATTCTGGGGAAGCAGGCATTGAAAAAGCTAAATACGAAATTAATTTCAAGCGTCGACTGTTGACTCTAGCCGACACTCTGCTTGAGCTAGAGTTAGCATTACACGAAGGCGACATCGAGGCGGCTAACGCACACTATAAGAGTTTGCGTAATGCCAAAGAAAGCTCGCATGAGATATACGATCCTGAAGACGACGACGATTAGTCTTTACTCTTTTCGCCGGGTCCGATGCTAAGTAGTATCGCTACTGGTCGCGTACGCTCAGAGCTGAGCAGCATAATCTGAATGGCTGAAGTCAGAGGCACTGCCAAAAACGCGCCGACGACTCCCCATATTCCGGCCCACACCACAACGGACACCACGACCACTAGTGGCGAGAGGTTGAGTTCGCGTCCGAGTATTTTAGGTTCGATATATGAGCCTAAAGTTAAGTTGATGACTAAATAGGCCCCCATCACGGTGAGCGCTGTTGACCATGGTGCGCCACTACCCAGTGCTGTAATGGTCGGGAAGAATCCTGCGATAATTGAGCCGAAAGTTGGAATGAAGTTCAGCAGGAAAGTTAACAAGCTAAATAACAAGGCATATGGCACATCGAGGCTTACAAGCACGACGTAGCACAGTGAACCCGTCAGTAACGACACGGCCGTTTTCACAGACAGATAGCGCTGAATGCCGCGCGCCATTTTTTCTAGCATCTGAGATGCTTCATCTTTACGGCTTCCGGCAATGGACAAAATTTTACGCCTGAATATTTTTTGCTCGGCGAAGATAAAGCTCATGTAAATCATTATTAACATCAAACCTTTTGCAAACCCAACACCGCCCCCAATCAGCCCGCTAGCGACTCCCTGTAAGTCGGACTTTTTAAGAGAGTCCACTATTAAGTTTTGCACTCTCTCAGGGATGGACGACTTCACCAATTGGTCATGCACGCCGTCGACTAATGTTTCCGCGCCTGAATTAGTGAAAAACTCTTCGATAGACGACTGCAGCATCAAGCCGCCCTGAGCCAAGCCTAAACCAATCAGCGCCACCAGGAACACGACTGCAATCGTTGGCGGGATTTTCAACCGTGCAAGCCTAACGATAACTGGCTGCAACATTGAGGCGAGTAAAAAAGCGATAACTAGCGGCTGCAAAATACTAGCCCCGACATGTAACACCCAGCCCACTAGAATAGTAGCGATGATTGCGAGCAGCGCGACAAAGGTGCGGTTGGCAGTATCCATTAAACACTAGATTAGTACGCTTGGTTATACTTAACAAATGAATAAGTGGATTAAATATTGCGCAATTGCTGCGCTGACAATCGGGAGCATCTTCATCTCATGCTCTGAGGGAGCGCCGGTGCCAAGCGTCACCGAACAGAACCCCCTACTCTGGAAGGTTACCAGCGAGAACAACACCTCGTACCTATTTGGCACCATGCACGTTGCCGATCCGCGGGTTACGACCTTGGCGCCTGCCGTTGAAGCCGCATTTGCTGCGTCCGACGCCATCTTCACCGAGCTTAAAGAGTCTCAAGTTGAGTTGTCCGGGAGGGTCACTGTAGAGGGCAGGCTGCCTGAGGGCACCCACCTGAGCGATCTGATACCTGCCGACATGTATGCCAAAATAAATGAATTGGTTGAATCAAACAAGATGATTATGAATGAGATGAATAGTAGCCGCCCCTGGATGGTGGGCATGTATTTACAGCTGATTGACGCGATGCCTTATATGCAAGGTGTTGCATTGGACATGCAACTGACTAATCGCGCACGCGAAGAGGGCAAAGAAGTGGGTGGTATCGAAACCATCGATGAGCAACTTGCAGCACTCGCCTTTGGCAGCGAAGAAGAACAAATTAAATTATTGGGCATAGCCATTGACAACATGATTGAAAAATCCGACAACGAAATTTCGGACATCGAGTTAATGCTTAATGACTACCTTCAAGGTGACATCGATGGTCTATGGGAATTCGCCAATGCTGAACTCCTTGATGCTAGCCAACTAGAAAAGGACGCCTTCGATGCCCTGCTTACTGTACGTAATGACAACATGGCTGACCGTATCAACAAGCGCATCAGAGCTAATCCGGAATCTATGACTTTCTATGCCTTTGGGGCATTGCACTTTGCCGGACCTCAGGGGGTCGGAGAATTGCTCAAAGGCATGGGCTATGAAGTAGAACGCGTTGCAAAGTGAAGCGCTACCTTTTTAGAAGAGACTATATATAGTCAAGAAGGTTACTGCCATCGACGACTTCTTTAGCCGGCTCACCTTTCAGAAATATAGCGCAGCTATTACCACGCAATAACGCTTTACCGTGTTCATGGACG
>JAQWRF010000150.1 GCA_029243845.1 Planctomycetota bacterium
GCGCAAGTCCGTCATTAAGCAAGTAATTCGCTAAGAGTAATAACTTTGCGTTCGCCGGCCCCCGATGACAAAATGAAAGTGACTTCGGTAGTTGCGCACTCGGCGACTTGCGCCAACGCGATTGCCGCGGGCACTGGCCATCCTTCAACAGGCGAATACATACCGATTCGCAAGGGACGATATGAGCCATTCACGCGTCCCGCTGCCAATGCATTTGAGACAGAATTTTGATCGAGCGAGGCATCGTCGTATTCAAGACGACAACCCATTGCAACATGCCCGTCGTCGTACAAAATAGTACAACCCTCAATGGAGTTGCGTTTCACTCTAGATGTTGCGGCGGCTTGCTCGGCAACGGCGGTTAAGTTACGGTCGTCCATTGCTCTATTCTAACGCACCAGACGCGAAAGCAAATCACCTTTAGCCGTCGATAACCAAATCGCCTTTTTGCTTTTTAGCTCGATTACGACACCAGGGCCACTGCCCGTAAAATAAATAGTTACCCCTGGTGACTTCTTGTAGCCCCATCCACGCTTGCCAATCGCCCATGGGTATGTCATGTGCTCGTGAATGGACATTATTGACTTAAAAGGCACATACTGCTTCGGAAATGGCGCCATTTGCAACACCAACTCGTCTTCACCAAGCCAAACTTTCATGCTCGATTTCAGCATAAACCAAAAGAACAATACCGTAATTGCAAGCAATCCAATGAGAGCCCCTATGGGAACAGCCGCTAGCGACCAAACAATGATCGGAATCATCGTTATGATGACCCCGATAACTTTTATCACTTTTTTAGAAGGATTACGTTGTTCTAGCAGCTGCACT
Organism: Planctomycetota bacterium; assembly: GCA_029243845.1. Taxonomy (GTDB): domain Bacteria; phylum Planctomycetota; class UBA1135; order UBA1135; family UBA1135; genus JAPKEZ01. The sequence goes on from JAQWRF010000150.1 coordinate 832, forward strand.
AAGCATAATTATACCGAAACAGCCGCGTAACCGGTAAACGGTACGCGATTTTGCAGACGACGTACGCCAGTGATGGGATCTTCACGCTCTTCTGGGCGTACTTCGACAATAGCTTCAACATTGGTGAGTTCGTCAGCCGAAATCTGTAATTCGCCATCAGCAGCGATGCCAAGCGCCTGCAGCACAAACTTTACGCGCGGCAACCCCCGTTCGGACCAATGAAGGCTGTCCCAGCAGGCTGTCCGCCCCTGAAATTCGCCTTTTATCACTTCCCAGCGGATACCCCAGCGTGTGTGACCGGCAGGAGACTGACTTTCGCGAACTTCAGCCACTTTGCAGCGATAATCGCCAGGTGGAACAGAACGCATGTCTTCGATGTTTTCAATAGTAGAGAGATTTATTTTCATGACCATGTAGACGGACACTACATTGAATCGACACTTCTTTTATACTAGCCCTCCATGACTACACTCCTACAAGCCCAAGAAGCTGCCGCCCAAGCTGGCACCTTTGACTTCATCGACGCTGGCGCTGGCCACATCGTCGAGTTCCTTGCCGGAATATTTTTCGCGCCGGTTCCTTTGCCATACACCGACGGCACCGCGCCACTCGTTGTTCTTTGGCTCGTACTAGGCGCCATCTTCTTTACCTTCCGTATGGGCTTCATTAACCTGCGCGGGCTTGGGCACTCCATCAAGGTTGTCAGTGGACGATACACCGACCCCAACTCACATGGCGCTGGCGAAGTCACTCACTTCCAAGCACTAGCATCCGCGCTTTCGGCGACTGTCGGCTTAGGCAACATCGCCGGCGTGGCAATCGCAGTCTCAATGGGCGGACCAGGAGCCATTTTCTGGATGGTGACTGCTGGATTCCTCGGCATGTCATCCAAATTTGTTGAGTGTACTTTAGGGCAGAAATATCGCGAAGTACGTCCGGACGGCAAAGTGATGGGCGGTGCAATGTTCTACCTATCTAAAGGGCTCAAAGAAATGAACATGCCTATCTTGGGCAAAGTGCTGGCAGTCATGTTCGCAGTGCTATGCATCGGCGGATCATTTGGCGGCGGCAACACCTTCCAGGTAAATCAATCGCTTAACGCTCTACAAGAAATTATTCCTGGACTCGAGAACTACCGCTGGGTTTACGGCCTATTCATGACGGCCGCGGTAGGCGTCGTGATTATCGGAGGCATCCAGCGCATCGCCTCAACGGCCGAGAAAATCGTACCGGCAATGTGCGGAATTTACGTTGCTGCCTGTTTGGGCGTGCTATTTGTGTCCTATGACCAAATCCTGCCTGCATTCGAAACCATTTGGCAAAGCGCAATCAACCCAAGCGCGGCCTACGGCGGATTCATCGGAGTCCTGGTAATGGGCTTTAAGCGTGCCGCCTTCTCAAATGAGGCTGGTGTTGGCTCAGCAGCCATCGCACACTCTGCGGCAAAAACGGATTACCCTGTCCGCGAAGGTATTGTTGCCTTGCTCGAACCATTCATCGACACCATTGTCGTGTGTACTATGACTGGTTTGGTAATCGTAATCACTGGAGCTTACGATCCGACAACGCTTGTCAACGGAACTGCCGTCTACGAACCTTACTTAACGAACGCAAACGGCGCGGGCTTAACATCCCAAGCTTTTGCCAGCGTATTTAGTTGGTTCCCGGTTGTACTCGGCGTCGCAGTAACATTGTTCGCCTTCTCCACAATGATCTCATGGTCATACTACGGCGAACGCTGCTGGGCTTACCTCTTTGGTGACAAGGCATCGATGTCTTATAAGATTACTTTCTTAACCTTCACCTTCTTAGGCTCCGTAATCACGTCGCAAAACGTTTTAGATTTTGGCGACTTAATGATTCTCGGCATGGCCTTTCCTAACGTGCTAGGTGTCGTGTTACTCAGTGGAAAAGTTAAGCGCGATCTAAATACTTATTGGAAGCTCTTGAAATCAGGTGCCTTTAAAGAGTACAAGTAAGGGGAGGGTCACACCGGCCCCCCCCTAACTCTTGATCAACTTCCTTCTTAGCGTCTCTGACGAAGTCGCCAGCGAACTTGTCGTGCTCAATCCGCTCGGCATCACAGTAGCGTTATTCTTATGGATAACGCTACTCGGGGTTAACAGCTACTGCTTTTATCGCATTTGCCGTAAACCTAGTGCAGAAAGATAGTTACTGAGTTAAATATTTACTAAAGAAGGTGCGGATGTCATCCGCAAATGGTGTAGCTCAATACTACATCATGAACCAACACCCTGCCTTTGACCACCAGCGCATTAACTCGCTAACCGAGTTGTTTGGCGACTCTGACGCTGTGCGCGACCTGTACATTGAATTTCTAGATTCGTGCCCCGAACGTCTTGCTGTCATTAAGCAAGGCCTTATCGATCACCGCGCCGATTTAATAGAATTTGCGGCGCATGCGATTCATGGAACTAGCGCCAACATCGGTGTGCTTAACATTGAAGAAACATCTGCTGCAATTGAATCCGTAGCGCATCAACACCAATTTGCATTGGTTGGAGCTTATGTGAGCGAACTAGAAGAACAAATCGATGGCTTGCGTGAGCACATAGATTTGCGAGCTGTGATCTAAGCGGTAGCGCCGTTT
>JAQWRF010000154.1 GCA_029243845.1 Planctomycetota bacterium
GCTAAAGGTACCCTTGATCGGCGTCGGCGACAGCAGCGAGGCCTTGCAATTACGCCATGCTGGAATTCAGACACGACTACTTATTTTAGGCACTGCGATTGATTCAGAAATAGCGGCCATTCAAGAATACGACATCGAGGTCGGGGTGCATTCTGAAGTGCGTATCCAAGAGCTTGGGGTTATCGCCAAAGAGTATAATAAAAAACTTGGTGTGCACTTAAAAATTGACACGGGCATGGGACGCCTTGGTATTCGTCCGGAAGCCATTTCGCGAATTACCGAAGCCTTGCGCAACAATCCGATGCTTGAATTACTCGGCGTAATGAGTCACTTTGCTAGTAGCGCTGGTAGCAACGATTCCTTCACAGAAGAGCAAAACATGTTGTTCTTACAGGCGGTTGACCAGATCAGATGTGCTCTGCCAGACGCCAAGTTCACCTGTCACATTGCTAACTCTGCTGCCCTGTTCACTAACGTCACTCCCCTTGGCGACGCAGTGCGCACTGGCATTGCCATGTTCGGCATGCTGCCGGCAAACCTGGCACAGCACAAATTGCAGCCGGTGTTGTCGCTGCGCACGCAAATCGCTTTCTTCAAAGACGTGCCTGCCAATACACCTGTTGGATATGACTCCACCTGGGTTTCTCACACTGCGTGCCGCATTGCAACGATCCCCATTGGATATAACGATGGTGTGCCCTTCCGCCTTGGATTGAGCGGCCGTTCGCAAGTGCTAGTGCGCGGCAAGCGCTGCCCAATTATCGGCCGCATTTCAATGGACTACTGCACTATCGACATTAGCCACGTAAAAGATGCCGGCATTGGCGATAGGGTTACAATTATCGGCAGTGATGGCGACGAGCGTATTACTGCTCAAGATATAGCCGATCAAGCTGACACCATCGCCTACGAGATTTGTTGCCGCATCGGATCACGGGTTTCGCGACGCTATGTAGATAGCAACGTCACGCAGAAAGCACTTGCCCATGCTTAGGCGTCTTAGTCGCCTTGCCCGCATTTCGCTAGTTGCGAGTGTATTAGTCGCGACAAGCGCTTTCGTTAGTATTCGAATTCCGCATGCCTTAATTAACTCCGCGCTGAACAGCGTTTCACCTGAACTTGAACTTATCTCTGGCAATGTCAGCTACTGCTGGAGCAACGGGCAGCTCGATGTGAGTGAAATTATTGTCCATTTCAACGGTAGTCAAGCACTAAGTGCCGAGGTAGCTCAAGTCAACATTGGTGTAAGCCCACATCGCGATACCCACCTGCTACCGACTTATATCAAAGTGGATTCAGCACAGATCGTCATAACCTCGCAACTGCGAGAAATGCTTGAAGCCCTGCCAATGAGCAACAGTAATGTGACTGCACTAACACTAGATATTAGAGATGTTGATGTGCAGTACGTTAGCGCGCAAAGCAAACTCATTGAATGGGAAGAATTAGCTATTGCTGGCGCGCTCGATAGCGATATCGGCAGTTTCGAGATTAGCAGCAAGTCTTTAAGGCCTACCGTTGGCGATTTACAGGCAAGGCTACACACCAACAACGGCAACAGTAACTGGGAAGCCTCAATGAGTGTGCGTGGTAGACTAATTAATGATTGGCCGATTCTCGAAACATCCCCGTTAACGTTTGAGCACGGCTCGGTCAAAGCAGACCTTGTTGCTACTGGTGATTGGGATGGCGGATACCGTTGGCGCCTTGCAAGCGATCTTGCTTTGAAGAACCCTCGGATGGAATCACCTGCACTTAGTTTTAGCTCGTCCCGCATTAATATTTCTGGCTCCTCCGCGACTGGACTGAATATCAGCGCCACCACAGACCTATTAGGCGACACCGTTCAGAGCACTGGGGTTTTAAGTTTTGCTGATCACGAAGGGGTCGATTTGCAGATGGAGCATTCGATTGAAGCCATTGCCGTTAATCAAGACTTGCGACAGTGGTTGGGCAAAATAGAATCAGAGATACCTGCTTTTCTCGACGCCACACAGGCCGCCGGTACTGTGAATGCACAAGTGCTCACAAACATTCAGAACGACAGCTTTGAGTGGGCTGTTGCGATTAAGCCCAATGATCTAGATTTGGCCTATCAGGGTTTCGCCCCTACAGAGGAAACCTCCTTTTCGTTTCCGTACGCTTCGCAATTAAGTAGCGGGTATATAGCTGTCACCGAAGGCGCGCTTATTTTTCACACTTGGGGGGAGCATGCTAATGGTTCGGTAAAAATAAACGGTGAAGTCGACTTCCGGCCGCAACTCACGGCTATAGATCTATCAATCGCAATAAACGATCTCGCGCTAGAGCAGGAAGCATACGCTAGCCTAAGCGGTAACCCCGGAATAACCGAACTGATCAGCGACCTCGGCAATCCCCATGGCGGCATTGCTAACGCACAGGTGCGATTGTTCACCGATGGTAAGGACAGCCTAGATTACGCTGTTACCCTAGATATTTTCGATTGTGTTGCTCAGCCGAAATTCTTGCCGATGAGCGTGCAGGTTGAAAAAGCGCATATCACCATCACTGAAAACACCACTCGTTTTAAAGTAAATGCGACTGCAGCAAAATCAAGGCTAGACATTACCGGGAAAACACATAACTACATCGACAGTGAAAATGTGCAATTAAGTGTCGGTGCTGACGGCAGCGGATGGCATCCAAACTCTGCTGAGGCTGAGATCATGTCGAGTAATTTACCGATTCCTGCCGGTCTAGCAAGCTTCCCTATCGACGGCGATTTTAAATATCGCCTAGAGATGTTATGGCCGAGCATGGATTCATATCCACAACTTAACGCCCAGTTGTTTGCCGATGGCGCAACTGTCGATTGGCCGCAGTTCGGCATTTCATTCGACCGCATAATTACGGATAACGCCCAGCTGTACGCTGCTAGCGACAAGTTCAACTTCCACTTTGGCGAAATCGAGACTAAGGTTGATGACGGGACAATACGTGGGCACGGCAATCTTTCGCACGACTCAGCGCGTAACTACGCCACTGTTAACATGCATCAATTGCCACTAAGCAATGACTTAATCCTTGGCGCCCAGCGATTTGCTAAGCAGCAACCCTGGGGCGAACACCTAGATTGGGGTGGCGCCATAGATGGCTTTGTGCGTTTCAACCCATTGCAACCTCAACGGTTCGTGAGTGAAATCGACATGCGCCCGCTTACCATCAACGCTAAAGGGAATCTCGAAGATTCTTACACTGTAAATGGCTTGGTAAATTTAGAGCTTAATCAAATACGATCCGATAGGCTCCAGCTGTCATCACAGAATTCTACGCTAATGATTTACGACCTCGACGGCAAGAGGCTTAGCGATTCCTTACTGCATGTCGAAGCTGATCTTGAATCAAATCGTGGTATTGAGTTAACCTCCGATCTCCCAGTGCTGGCGGGTTCCAGGCTTGCTACAATTTTGCAAGAGCTCGGCATCAAGGGCGAGCTCAAAGCCGAAAGCCTTGGTGTTAGTGCTGACCTGAATGCCGACGGCAGCATAACGGCTGAATTCAATGGAGACCTTGAGATATCTGATTTGCAAGTTAGCGAAGGTATCCCGCTGAATAACGGCTCTGCAATGGTCAACATCAACAAAGCCTCATGGGCTGCAGCTACCGGGTTCTCGGCGTCGATGTCCATCACTAACGGCACCGTGCGGCTGGGGCAACTGCTGGTGCGCGGTATTCGAACGACAGCCGAAGATGAAATCAAAGTCGATACCGACAAAGGAGGAACACTAGTCATCAACGACGAAGGGATTCGCATTGAGAATCTTAAGGCCGATTTGCTCGGTGGTGAAATAGCTGGCGGGTTTTCTTTTTTAACCAAAGAGAGTGAGACTGGCGGTTCCAAAACTGAGGCTTACGATTTCAACGTTACTCTCGAGGACATCGACCTTGCCCAGATGCGTAATGACCTCAAAATTCGCGGCGCACTTTCCGGTAGATTGGAAGGTGACATCGGTATCAAAAGTCCAAGCACCTCACCTACTGATTTCACTGGCGCGGTCAACTTATCGCTAGAAGATGCGATGCTTGGATCGGTTCCTGTCCTGAAAAACCTCTGGAAGAAATTTGGCTTTCCAGCACCTGCGATTGTTATTGATACTGGGACGCTTGCATTGGAGCTCAATGGAGATGGAAAGATGACGGTTGAGAATGTATCGCTGGATGGCACTGCTTTTGAATTCGTTGGCAAAGGCACCGCAACCATGGACAGCATGGTCAATCTTAAAATTACGATGCGCACTTTAAGTTTAATTACTCGTCTACCGGTGATTGCGGACATGCTCGACTTCTTCATTGAACAACAGGTTTATGGGCCAATTGAAGATTTGGAAGTCCGCCATCGCAGCTGGGCGAAAATAGTTGAGTGGGTAACCGACGATGAAGCTTTTGTCCCTCCAGCATTTCCACTTTGGATGCCGACTCCTGACCCACCTGAATGGAACACCTCACCAATAATTCCTGTACAATAAGCACATGCTTCACGCCGTAATCATGGCAGGCGGTTCTGGCACCCGGTTCTGGCCAGAAAGTCGCACTGCACGACCCAAACAGTTGTTGCCCATCATGGGCGGCAAAGCAATGCTCGCAGAAACAGTCACGCGCCTTGACCCACTTATTCCTGCTGAACGCATTTGGGTGGTTACCAATGCCGCTCAAGTAGATGGCATTCGTGCTTGCTGCCCAGAATTGCCTGACAGCAATATCTTGGTTGAGCCTTGCGCGCGCAACACCTCCGCATGTGTTGGCCTAGCTGCCGCAGTAATTCATACGGCTGACGAAAATGCAACGATGGTAGTGTTGCCAGCAGACCACGTCATCGGACCGCGCGATGAATTTCAACGCAGCCTACAAGCCGGCGCTGAAGTCGCTGAGGCTGGCGCGAACTTTGTCACTTACGGCATCGTGCCCGACTACCCTGCCACGGGTTATGGTTACATTCAGCGCGCCGACAAACACTCTGATCCTCACGGCGTAGAGTGCTTCAACGTAGACTCCTTCAAAGAAAAACCAGATCTAGCGACCGCCGAAAAGTTTTTAGAAAGCGGCGAGTACCTCTGGAATTCCGGCATCTTCGTGTGGACGTCTTCGACTATCCTAAACGCTATTGCCGAGCACATGCCCGACCTTGATTCAGGATTGCAAAAGATTACTGCGACGGTCGGTAGCTCTGCATACCAGAGCACCGTCGATGCCATTTATCCATCATTACCAGCCGAGCCCGTTGACATCGGTATCATGGAAAAAGTGGATAGCGTTCAAGTTTTATCTGCGCCTTACAACTGGAGCGACGTTGGCTCGTGGAAGGCCTTGTACGACGAAGTAGAGCACGATAACGACGGCAACGCTTTGGTCTTCGCCGAAGGTGGCAAGCTGCTTACGCACGACGCAAAAGGTGTTTTAGCGTACTCCTCGTCAAAACAGTGTATTGCTGTTTTAGGCCTTGATGATATTGTTGTGGTTCACACTAAAGATGCTATTTTGATTGCCCCGCGCGATCGAAGTGAAGAAGTTAAAAAGTTTGTGGAACAACTTAAAGCTGAAGAGCGCACCGACTTACTGTAATAAAAAGTGATTGGACGCACGCTTGCTATCGACTACGGGCTTAAACGCACCGGGTTGGCGTCATGTGATCCGATGGGTATTACTGCGCAGCCATTGCCCGCAATTGTTAGTT
>JAQWRF010000066.1 GCA_029243845.1 Planctomycetota bacterium
CTTGTTGTTGATGATGCCCCATTACAGAATAAATTTTTGAACGTTTTTGAAATGAACCTTTACGGCTTGCTGCCACTTATCATTGCCGTGTATCCCGCGATACTTCCGCAAGGCTGGCGGTACCGGGCCGCCAGAGCCTAATGGTATGTCTAAAGCTAACTCGTCACTCAATTGCACAATCTGCTCTAGAAATGCGGCGCGCGCCAATACCGAAGCGCAAGCCACTGCAAGAAATTCTTCGGCGCGAGGCTTTTCAGTAACAATAATGTTTGGCAATGTTTTAGATAATCTTTTTGTTACCGGCATCCGTGGAGAAAACCTATCTACCACCACGGCTTCAAACTGGCCTTTAGCCGCAACGTCTTGAATGCACTCTACATGCATCGCAGTTAACAAATTGTTAACATTCGAATCGTGACTGCCCCACTCTTTGTTGTAATCCGTCGGAAATAAATTAATCGTTTTATAAACAACGCGCTCTTTAAGCCACGGCGCCAACTGCAAAATAACATCGTCCTTCATTTGCTTAGAGTCGCAAATGGTGGTTTGTTTAACAAGCGCAAGAGTTTCGCTGGTTAGCCCCACAGCGCTGACCACTAGCCCGCCGAAGCTATCGCCCTTGCCGGCTTCATCAGACCCTATTGCGTTTGCCTCTGCTGGCCAGTCCCCCGAAGGTTTGTCCGGCTTGCCTCCCGCCTCATCGTTAGCGACCATTGGCTTTGCTCCGAGATATTGCACGCACCACGCTTCTGAATTTTTACCCTGAACAACTAGTTTCCCGCTGTTATACATCGATGCGGTTAATCCCTCGGCGCGGACCTGAAACTGGGCATGATTTAACTTTCTAAACTGGAAGTCGCCCTCGTTTAGCTTACTGCGCAAATCAGCCGCTTCATTCTTGTTTAATTTATAAACCCAGGTTTTACTCATTGCACCACTCGCTCAAAGACTTCTTTGCCGATTGTTCGCAATCGGTCATAATTTGTTTTAGTTTTTCTGCTTGCTGATCTCGATACCCTTTATCTGTCATTTTCTCACGGTCTATGGTGCCCATTTTTTCGTCATAGCGAATAACGATCTTAGAAAATGGTTTTGCTAAAAACATTCGGTCCCACGAATTGGCGCTCCAGCATTTCTCAGCGGCAACGCCTAGGGCATAAATTTTGCGGCCCGTAGTTGCGCTCGCCCACAACACTCCAGGAGCTACGCTATGCATGGGCCCGCGCGGACCGTCCGGAGTAAAAGCAATCGGTATCTCGTCGCCAACGGTTGTAGTTATTTCTTCAAAGGCCTCGCGTCCACCGGCCGAGCTTGAACCGCGCACGGTTGAGTATCCCATGCGATTTGCTACGCGTGAAATCATTTCCCCGTCGCGGTTAAGACTAACCATCACGCAAATGTTTTTATAGCGATGGCTGCCAATAGCTGTTGGAATCGTTTGGTGCCAAAAAGAAATAATTACCTTTTCGTGTTCACCGCGATAAATATTTTCGCCTTCCCAGCGGATGCGCCAGGTCTTGGCTACTACATGAATAAATAATGGTGTCACCCACTCAGCAATCTTTGCAGTGATTACACGCTTGTAGTGACCGCGGCGCTTGGGCTTACTCATCGCCGATATTGTCGTTGTGCCCCGCCAACATTTCGACCTCATCTTCTTCCCTTTGCCAAACAGCATGAAGAGCCTCGCGGTGATGGCGGCGACGTAAAGCGACAAAAGGAACCAGTCCTAATATTATTAGCACTAGCAATAAAAAGAAATGGGGGTACATTTCCTGAACAACACGCCACCACGAGTTCAAATTAGCCCGTACTATTTTTTCGTGAGAGACCACGCTTAAGCCAGTGTGGTCCACAAGGGCCTGATCAAAACTGCGACCGGCCTCCATGCTGTTGAAAATTCTTAGGAACAGCTCATCGTCATAATGTCCCACTAAGTGCACGACGAACTCTTTAGCTAGAGCGTATCCGACAGACGCGCGGTAAGGCTCTTCACCGAATTCCATCGCAAATGAGCTTAGCCGCGGCAAGCTATTATTCTTCGATTCCCACGCTAATGAGACCTGGTAAGTTTCAGCAAGTCCACGGTCCGACCACATTTCAGCCAATCCCTCATGTAGCCACAGCGGAATTTGCCGCCGGGCTTGAGCGGGCAGTTGAAAGAGCGCCCAATGCACAAGCTCGTGATTTAATAATTTGGCTATTTGTGATGGCGATTGCTCAGGCTTAACAAACACTACAATTTGCTTTAATCCAGGCTGGGCCACAGCGTTGTACCAAGACGGCGGCTCAAATTGCAACTTACTAGAAAAGGCTTCTTTGTCCTCGCAAAAGTATATCTCACCTTCAAATTTTAGAGTGATTTGAAAGTAATCTAGAATGCGCTCGAGCTCAGCCGGGACACCCGCTTCAACCAGAGACATTTCTTTTGCAAGCCGCGGGCTCTGGTAGGAATAAACAAAAGTCTTTTCTCTGGACACCTGCTGCGCGTGCGCTTCGGCCTGGATAGCGCACGGCGCAAAAGCCAGTAAAGCAGTAATGATGGAGTGCGCAATCAAAGTATTTAACAGATAGGTGTTAAATTGTAGTGCCTATGTGCGAATAAATGGTAGGATTTCATCCAATTCGGGCCGCACCCAACTGTTGCCC
>JAQWRF010000166.1 GCA_029243845.1 Planctomycetota bacterium
GGTTTTCCCGGGAGGCTTCAATCACCGCTTGATTCACTTCATTGACAGGGAAATCACCTGGGCGGTTACGTCTACCCAGTGGATTTAGCACAGTGCCGACAGCAACTTGTTTGCCATCTAGAAAGATGAATTCGCTGTCGATGATCATCGCGTCTTCGAACTGCGACCACAATGGCCAATCAAGCATATCACCAAGATTACCTAATGTCTGAGAGTCGAAACGCGGAGTGATAAGCCGCGACAGGCGGGCTTGCAGCTCAGCGTTTTGCAATTCGGCGCGGCGCTGTGACTGCTGCTGAAAAGCCACCATTGACCAACTTAGAAATGCGAGCAACACCGCATTAATAAGAATTAACGTTAATCCAAGTCTGAAGCGCAGACTCATTCTACATTATTAGACAGCTGAACCAAACTCTTCAAGAAGTTTGAACAGTGGCAAGAACAACGACAGCGCAATGGATCCAACAAGACCGGCTAACACCACCAACATAATCGGTTCAATCAGCTTAAGCATGTTGTCTAGAGCGCGAGTGTATTGTTCTTCGTAGGCCGTACCGACACGCATACACATACGGTCGAGTTCACCCGTTTCTTCACCAACTTCGACCATCGAAACGACCATATCGTCAAAAACCTGCGAGGCCTCCATTGATGCTGCAATGCCTTCACCTTCGCGAACCTCTTCAGCGATTTCTTCTACAGACTCTCGATAAACCTCATTAGATAAAGCGCCGCGAGTAATAGAGAAAGCTTCAAGGTGCGGCACACCACTAGAAATGAGTGTACCGAAAGTTGTCGTGAATCGCGAAATCTGGCTTTTTGCGACTAAAGTGCCGACGATAGGCAGCTTGCGCAGCCATGAATGCCAGGTATAGCGATAGCCATACATGCGACGATAAAGCGCCATATGCCCCATCCACGCCGAAATGGGTAAGCCAATAATCAGATACCAATAGCTCGTAAATGCCCCACTAATTGCAATCATCACCTGAGTGATTTTCGGCAGCACCATGTCCATGTCTTTGTATAGGTCTGCGAAACTAGGAATAACAAATAGCATCAGTGCCGAGACCACTCCGATGGCGACGATGAAAATCACGATGGGGTAAGTCAGGGCTGACTTTGTTTTATCACGCACCGTTTGTTGGCGCTCTAGAAAATTAGCCAACCGGTCTAGCACAGTATCAAGCACACCCCCAGCTTCGCCGGCACGCGCCATATTGACATAAAGCTCGTCGAAGACTTCTGGCGCCTGAGCCAAAGCATCAGAAAGAGTTTGCCCCTCTTCAACCATGTCAGCGGAATCAAGAATCGCGTCGCGGAATCGCCCCTCGGGCCATTGGTTAGAAAGAATGCGCAAGTTGCGCAGCACTGGTAAACCAGCCTCGGACATAGTCGCAAACAATCGCGTAAATTGAACGATATGCTTGAGCGGCACCTTCCGCTTTACGAGAACGGCATCGCTGCGATCTACCGAGTTATCCGGTTGCGAGTCACTTGCTCGCGACGTGGGGTCATTACGACGTTGGATTCTTGCCATTGGTTATGATTCTTCTGCTTGAGTGCCTTTAATTACTTCTTCGAGGGTGGTGGTCCCCGCGCGTGCTAGTTCGATACCACGCTCGCGCAAAGTACGCATGTTGCGCTTACGAGCTTGTTCACGCAACATAAGTGTAGACGGGTTCTTAAGGAATTGCTCCTTAAGAGCAGGGTCCATTTCGAGTATTTCGTAAATCGCTGTACGTCCAGTATATCCAGTAAAATGACAGTCCGCACAGCCCTGTCCTTTGAAAAAAGTTTCGCTAGCATCGACATTCAAATCTTTGCACTGCTCTTCAGTGGCATTTACCTCTTGAGCGCATTCTTTACAAACACAGCGCACGAGACGCTGGGCAACAATACCTTCGATGGTTGCAGCTAACAAAAAGGGTTCTACACCAAGGTCAATCATTCGAGTAACCGTTGAAGGTGCGTCGTTAGTGTGCAAGGTGCTTAACACCAAGTGGCCGGTCAAAGCTGCTTCAACAGCAATTTGTGCCGTCTCAGGGTCGCGGATTTCACCTACCAAAATAATGTCTGGGTCTTGTCGCAACATGGTGCGCAACACCGACTGATAAGTCACATTAATTTCTTCAT
>JAQWRF010000185.1 GCA_029243845.1 Planctomycetota bacterium
GCAGAACCGTAACCTGGGCAGTGATCGGTAACTCTAAGGTCGTTGTCGATAGTTTTCGGGATATGGAAACAACGAATTTCGTAACCGAGCTCAGCAGCTTGTTGCTCGACGATATGTGCCGTTTCAGCAGTGTCATTACCGCCGATGTAAAAGAAGAAACGGATATCGTTTTTCTTGAACTGTTCAACCATGATCGCCACGTCTTCGGTAGACGCCTTGCGACGTACCGAGCCAAGTGCTGCGGCTGGAGTGAGCGCAACCGCTTCGAGTGTTTCGTCGCTTTGATTACCAAGGTCGATCCAGTCGCCATTCATGATGCCTTCGACACCGTGGCGTGCACCAAGAATCTTGGTGATGCAATCGTGCTTGGTAGCTTCTTGAATGAAGCCGACTAGTGATTGATTGATTACGACGGTTGGTCCGCCAGACTGGCCAATGATGGCCGCTCCTGTGAGTTTATTTGTCATGTTATTTGGGAAGATGTTTGAGGCGAATGATACCCCATTATTCGCCGGTTGCCGCGCGATAGTAATCAGCAACTGCAGATTGGCGGGCGCCGCGCATCACGTGACGCACAAATGGCAGCATAAACACTGCGGCAATAAGAGGCCATTCAAGTAAATCACGTAGCCATTCGCTGCCGAAAATCAATGCTGCTTCAATGATGAAGCCAAGAAGCACAATAACGAATATTGCGAACGGTCGCCTGAATAAAAAGCCGACTGCCCGCAAAATAGCAAGCACTGCGGAACTACGCTTACCTACTACTATTGATGCGCGGGCCAAGTCAATGATGATCTCGATTTTGAGCAAGGCCAACATGTAAAGCAGTTGCCGCGTGATATCGATAGCGCGGCCCGTGGTCTCACTAGCCGCGAGTGCGGCATCGCCCTCGGGCATCAACTTCTCTAGCACCCATTCGGAAGGTGCTCCCCAGAAAACGTAAGTAGTCAATGCGAATAATGGCAAGGCGAGTAACCAGGTGCGTAAAAACGGGAAAAACGATTCGCCACCGCCCTTTAAGAAAGCGCGTAAAGAATGTTCATCGCGGTAGTGCGTTGCCATCGACATCCATCCGGCACTGAATAGCAGGCCGATAATGGAGGACAGTAAAATCAGCAAAGGCATCACGTCGGAGATCGAAGTCAAAGTGTCGCCTGATTGGATTTGCCATTCTCTGAACATCCATGCTGGGGCTGATTCGGGTAGCGCCAATATAGATTGTCCGGGCAAATCTTGCACAGCGCTCAAATCGCGATTGGCCTGATTGAACATCGGCACTGCGACCACCAGTGGCAACACGCACGACCACAGCATCAAGAAGCACAATACTCGCGGTCGTATTAAAGCAAAGAATATCCCACCGATTAAAAAGTGCACGGACCCAGGTCGCGCGGACTGCTGCGACTCTTCGCCAACGTCGCGCATCTTCTCTGGTTGCTGATTGGCGTCGGGCTCATCGCTGAAATTCATCGCGTCAACAATAATGTTTTCTTTAGGTTGTTCTGTGCTCATCCGGCGCCTCCGAAGTAATGGAGTACTTGTTGCGCCCATAACATGGTGCGCATGGAAACATGCCAAGCGGTATCGCTGCCCTCAACGTCTTTGGCCAATTTCGAATTGTTAAACCAATCACGGTCTAACATTAACTTGCGTTGCGGATCGACTTCGACGCGCACTGCTTTAACTGCAAAATCACCCATTACAATGCGCTTAGCACTGTCAACCCCGTCCCACACGCCGTGGTGCACACTGCCGTCTTCGAATGTCACAGCGATATCGACTGGCACTACAAAGGCACCACGTCGTCGCACTCCGATTTCTACGTGGTAAGTGTCGTCGTCGTTTGCAGCGTTGTGTACAAAGTGAGCAGAGTAGTCAAGCTCGTCGTTTTTATAGTAAGCGTGTTGCCAGAAGCTATCCCAATCGATACCAGCGTCAACCGCATGCTTGGCCACCACATCAAAGAAATCTTGCGGAAGCGGATGCTTAAATCTAAAGTTGGTGTGATAGTCGTGCATCAATCTGATAAACACATCTTCACCAACGATGCGCGATATTGTCTCGAGGGTTAGCGCTGGACG
>JAQWRF010000199.1 GCA_029243845.1 Planctomycetota bacterium
CACGCCGCCGAAATTGGCGCTGGCGTTATGGGCGGAGCAATCGCTTCAGTGTTAGCTGAAAAAGGATTGAACACACGATTAATAGACTTGTCGCGCGACGCGCTTGATGCTTCAGAAATTGAGCACCAGCAGACCATACTAAAAAAGATGAAGCGGCGACGCTTAAAGCCTCACTTGGCTGATGCAGCAATTGACCGCCTACGTACCAGCACCAAAATAGATGGTATCAGCAGCGCGCAAATAGTTATTGAAGCTGTTGCCGAACGTTTGGATATCAAGCAGCAGGTACTGCAGCAAGTGGCGGCGCAAGTCGATGACAAATGCATCATCGCCACAAATACATCCTCACTTTCCGTAAGTAAAATTGCAGAAGGCGTTCCTAATCCTGAGCGTGTCGTGGGCATGCACTTCTTCAACCCAGTGCGTAAGATGCCTTTAGTCGAAGTGATTCGTGGTGAATATACTAGTGAAGAAACCATAATCGAGACTGCGGCTTTGGCTGCGCGCATGGGCAAAACTCCGGTAATCGTTAAAGACGTTGCTGGATTCTTAGTGAACCGTTTGCTCGGTCCATACCTCGACGAGGCGATGCGCTTATTTGTTAATGGTGTTAGCCCGAGCCGTATCGACAAACTGATGCTGAAGTTCGGAATGCCGATGGGCCCGCTACGATTGCTTGATGAAGTTGGCTTAGACATAGCGATGCATGCTTCTGAATCTCTTGAGCAAGCTTATGGAGCACGCATGACTCCGTGTCCTGGCATTAGTGCGCTGGCTTCTGATAAACGGTTGGGCATAAAAACTAAACGCGGTTTTTACGATCACAGTGGCAAAGGAAAGCCACAACTTTGTGACGACCTCGCAAGTTTTCAAACCAGTAATGACTGTAAAGATCTAAGCGACAGCGACATCGTCGATCGTTTGATTTTATCGATGGCTAATGAGGCCGCGCGCTGCATGGAAGAAAAGGTAACGGCAACCCAGCAAGAACTAGACCTTGCAACTGTATTTGGTATGGGATTTGCCCCATTCCACGGCGGGCTACTACGTTGGGCGGAAAAAGAAACGCATCCCGAGATTATCAAGCGCCTAGAAAAAATTGTCGCGGCGGATGACATCTCAAAGAGAGCCGGTGGAATCGAGAAATTCACACCGTCAGCATGGTTTATTGAGCGCTCCTAGGCCTACTTAACGATCAACTCGAGCTCGATGAAATTATTTTCGTCGGGCTCTATTTTTATTATGGCATTGCCCGCTATATTTATTTCTGGCAAGTTAAAAAATGAATTGCCTTCTATCTGCAACAACACTTTGTAGTCACCGGCAGACAAATCCGGGTAGTAATATTCGCGGCGTTCATTAACCGAGCTAGTAATGGTGCGGCGATACGGTTGCACTATTTCGCCATCAGCAACGTTCTGCAATGCATAACTTAATTCAAAAGGCTGAACGTCGCGTGGCATCAAAAAAGACAAATGTAGAGCTGCCCTCTGCGGATCAGGAACTAGCGCAGCGCTTTGATTTTGACGCGGAGCGGAAGGATCAACTTCAAAGGTTAAGCGCAGTGGTTGGTAACCAGACACCTGGAAATCAATAATGATACGGTCAGCCTCAACATCATCTCC
Source organism: Planctomycetota bacterium (assembly GCA_029243845.1). Lineage (GTDB taxonomy): Bacteria > Planctomycetota > UBA1135 > UBA1135 > UBA1135 > JAPKEZ01. Next base: position 1,626 of record JAQWRF010000199.1, read on the forward strand.
TAAGAAATAGTCATAGCGTGGTTGCAACACGCTAGATTTTGATTCAGAGACTAAGGTGCGATAATTACCATTTCGTTCTGCTCTAACCACCAAATTATTCCAAAGTGCATATGGAGGAGCCGAGGCCACGTCAAAAGAAAAAATTTGGTCGTCAATTTGCAGCTGCACATCTTGGGTGCCAGCTAGCACAGTTCTCGCCCAATACTCGCGCTGCGGACGAACTGCACGTAAATGAAACTCACCGTCGGCCAAACCATGCAACACAAAGCGTCCCTGTGAATCACTAGTCGCACGAGATGAAGAGAGCCCACTTGCCTCGGTTATTGAGTTACGTACTGCCTCAATTTCGACATCGACCAGCGGTCGATTATTGAAATCGTGAATCACCCCACTTATATTTTGCGCGCGCGGCAAAATTATTATATTTTCTAGATACTGATCGCCACTCATCACCTTTGAGGTTGCTCCTAGTCGATGAGTGAAATAAAACTTGTGACTACCCTTGCTTAAGCTAACCGAGAAATTGCCATTAGCGTCAGCCCAGGTTTTCACCATACCATCTACAAAAATTCCCGTCACTGCAGCCGGAGAGTTGTCATGCAATAGGACCTGACCTTTAAGCAACGCTAATTGACGAGGCGCAGTAACAATTAATTCTTTATCGAAACGGGTCAAAGACATTTCTCGAAAATCAGCGTAATTGTTATGGCGAAAAAGCAAAATGTATTCGTCGCCATTTGCGAGTAACCCCAGCTGCGGTTGCCGCGACGACAAACGCGAGAATGGCAATTCGAATTTACCATCTGCATCGGTAATGGTGATAAATTCTGGAGCACCCGAGCGTGGCAGGCTATTAACGATGCCCATTCCTATTTGATTAAAGCGCCACAATTCGACAATCGCACCGCCAATTGGCTCACCAGAAATATTTTGATAGAGGCCGCGTGCTATCGGAGCTTGGTGCTGCAGGGGGATAATTGACGAAACCACTTCATCCACTGAAGCGGATTTAGTTTCGCGCTGCAAATCGCCATTCGGGTTAGGCTCAATAGATGGGGCCCGGTCGACCATAGGAGCTTGGCCATTCGTCACACCATTCTGGACGGTGTTATTGTCAAAACCCCACATCAACCAAATCAACAACCCCAGAGCCAATAGGCAAAGAATCTTAATCGGAGCGGGCACAGAGGCGACAGACATGGCATCATTATAGTGATGAAAGTTCTGATTACCGGCCACCAAGGGTACATAGGATGCCATGCTGTAGATATATTTCAGCGTGCTGGGCATTTTGTGACGGGTGTCGATATCGGCTATTTTGCAGATTGTACTTTTACGAAACGGCCACGCGTCGATGCTGAGCTTACGACTGACGTGGCCGATTTAACACCACGTGATGTAGCTGGCCACGATGTAGTCGTGCACTTAGCAGCTATATCTAACGACTCGATGGGTGAATTGGATGAAGACTTAACAACCAACACCAATGTTGCTGCGACTATGCACCTTGCGGATATCTGCAAAACAGCGAAGGTGCCACGATTATTGTTTTCATCTAGCTGCGCCGTATATGGTGATTCCCACGGCGCGCATGCCGACGAGAGTTTCGCTACTGCTCCACAAACGGCTTATGCGCGTTCCAAAATTGCCGCTGAACAGCAATTGCTTGAGCTCGGCGACAATGACTTCAGCGTGTGCATTTTACGAAACGCTACTGCCTATGGACACTCTCCAGCATTGCGCACCGATCTAGTTTTTAACGATTTCGTCACGCGACTCGCCACTAAAAACAAAGTGCATCTATTGTCCAATGGTGGCGCGCACCGCCCACTGATACATTGCCGTGATATTGCGCGAGCGTTTTTAGACTGTGCTGAAGCTGCGCAAGAGATGATTAATGGTCAGATTATTAATGTTGGTGATGACGCGCAAAATATCAAAGTCATCGACCTCGCGCGTATGATTTGTGCCAAACGCGATGATAGTGACTTGGTCTTTTCTAAGACTGCCGGCGCCGATCAGCGCGACTATTTAGTCAATTTCTCAAAGCTACGGCGCATTTTACCTAACTTTTCTGTGAACTATTCGTTATCTGCAGAAGTGGATTATCTGTTGGATTCATGCGATAAACGGCCTAATTTAGCCGATGAATTGGTAGCGGGTCGATATTCTCGGCTCCAACAGCTAAAAAATAGGCTAGACTTCTAATATGCGATTCTTTGCTTCCCTTGCCATTGTGTTGTTGCTGATACCAAGCAACATCTGTGGTTTGATGGCGCAAAGTGAAAGCTGTATGCCAAATGGCTGCTGCTGTGTATCGCAATCCGAAGACGCGCCGGTTGAATCCCCTAGTTCAATTTCCAACAGATGCTGCTGCAAAGCTGATCGTGCCCCGGCACCTTCTGACAAGCAACACCAGCCTGCTCGCGCAATCGCCGATACTTCTATCGAAAACGTTGGGCCATTGGCCTGTGTTACGATAGTCGCCATCGAGTTTGATTACTCGGTAATGTCCGAAAATATTTGGCGCCATGTTGCGCCGCGTGCCCCGCCTATTGCGGTCTATTTTGCCACGCAACGTATTTTGTGCTGAAGCGCAAGAAGTTTAGTTCATTAACCTTCTTTCGTTGTCGCATTGATGCGACATTAATTCAGTATCATGAAACATACCACAATTTTAATGTGTGGCATTGCACTTGCCACCAGCTGCCAGTCTAATTCTACTGGCCAAACAATCACACGCTTCACTTTGCCAGCACCCTCGATTGCTGATGCATACGCCATGCCCGACAAGCTCATTGTTGGTGACGATTCGAAAAGTGACTGGCAACAAACCTACGCGGTCGCACTCGCCCAGAATGGTGACATCATCGCTGCCAAAGCACGTTATAACGCGGCACTACAACAACAGTCGATTGCTGGCGCTTTACCTGAGCCAAGGCTAATGCTGGGCGGGTTTATTGAACCTATAGAAACACGTAATGGTCCCATGCAGATGAAAATCGGTCTGCAGCAACGCATACCGTGGCAAGGCCGGCTAGACGACTTAAGTCTTCAGCAGCGTATTCTTGCGCAAGCCGCTGCCGCTGAAGTCGTCGACAAGCAGCTGCAGGTACGTAAGCAACTTACCGAGCTATGGGCACAGCGCATTCTGCTAGATCGCAGTATCTCCATCACTAAGACGCAGGTTGATTTGATGCGCCATATCGAAGTTTTGGTTATTGCTAAATTCGAATCTGGACGTGCCTCGCAGGCCAAAGTGCTGCGTACACAATTGGCAACCACCAAACTCGAAGATAAGGTTTTCAGTCTGGCGGCCGCAGCAGATTTAGTCGATGCCAAAATATTTGCGGTGAGCACTGTGCCTGGCAGCAGCATTGATTGGAACGAGCAAGAGTATCCATTGCAAAATTTAGTCGCCACCGATTTTGATAATGACTCTGCGCGTCCGCGTTTACTTAATTTGCAGTTTAAAATGATGGCGGCGGCAAAGTCTGTCGATATCGCAAATGATCAGCGGATGCCTGACTTTATGGTTGGCATCGATTACACCATGGTCGGAGATAACGACCTGGGCATGGCCACTTCTGGCGATGATGCCTTCGGTGTGCAATTAGCTTTTGATATTCCATTCGGTAATCGCCCTTACGCGGCAATGGTTACCGCCTCCGAGCAAAGGCAGCAATCCTTGCGCTGGCAACTCGAACAAGCGACTCGCAATCTTGATGCCGAAATAAATAACGCGCTATCCTTAAAAGATGATGCGCAACGCCGCGTCGACCTGTATCGCAATAAATTAATACCACGCGCAGAAAGCACTATTGAGGCCACTCTGCAGGCATTCCAGTCTAGCCAAGCAAGCCTACAAGATGTGCTTGATGCTAGCACTTTGATTCTCGAATACCAACTTCAACTCGAGGCCGCGCATTCCGACATGTGCAGTGCGCGGGCAATTATTGCCGGCGCCATCCTTATTAACGATAAATAATTGAACCATGAAAATTTCTAACTTAATACTTATCGCCTGCGCGCCACTCGCAATCATCGCTTGTGGTGGTGGCGAGCATAACAGCTCGCACGGGCACTCCGAAACCGAGAGCGAGTCGCAAACGTGGACCTGCTCGATGCACCCCAATGTGCAGGCGCCTGAATTTGGCGAGTGCCCGATATGCGGCATGGATTTAATCCCTTTAGCGCCCGGAGCTAACTCGCCGGGCGTTACGTTGTCGCACGAGCAACACACACTATCGGAATTAGTGACTGTCAAAGTCGAGCGCCGTCCTGCTGTGCATACTGTCCATTTAATTGGGCGTCTACACCAAGACGAAACTCGCGTCGCAACCATCGCAGCATGGGCTGGCGGCCGCATCGAAAGATTGTTTGTCGATTACACCGGCGTCAAGGTGCGCGCAGGCGATCATCTGGTTGAGCTGTATAGCTTAGAATTGTTTAACGCGCAGCAAGATTTTGTAGTTGCGCTCAACGCTCTAGACAAAGCGGAGAAATCGAATGATGCTTACATTAAAAAACTGTCGGCTAGCACTGCAGCTGCTGCTGAAATCAGACTCATGCAGTATGGGATTAGGGATGATCAAGTAGACGCATTACGCGCGACTCGACAAGCCAAAGATACTATTGAAATGGCCGCGCCGATAGGTGGCATCGTTGTAGGAAAATCCGCGAAGTTAGGTCAATATGTAAAAGAAGGTCAAGAATTATTCACTATCTCTGACTTAAGTAAACTGTGGCTGGTACTCGATGCTTACGAAAAAGATCTAGCATGGCTACGTTACGGTCAAGATGTAGAATTTTCTGTAGACGCTTTTCCGGGCGAATCTTTTTCGGGCAAGGTAGTGTTCTTCGACCGCGAAATAGATTTGCAAACGCGCACCCTTGGCGTGCGCGTCGAAGTAGATAATGCTGATTTTAAATTGCGCCCAGGCATGCTAAGCCGCGCGGGTATTCAAGCCAAATTGGCTAGTGGCGGGCATCTGCATGCTGGAGCAAGCGATAAAGAGTTTATGTGCCCTATGCATAATGGGGTCACTTCTGATTTCCCGGGTGACTGCCATAAATGTGGCATGCCTTTAGAATCGCTTGCCATGAGCCTCGGTTTTGCTTCGGTAGAGGACTCGGCGCATCCATTGCTCATACCTGCCTCAGCGCCACTGCTGACGGGCAAGCGCGCACTCGTGTATATACAAAGCGAGAACACGCCAGATGGCATCGTCTACGAACCGCGCGAAGTGGTGTTGGGCCCGCGCGCTGGAGATTGGTTTGTCGTAAACTCAGGCCTTGAAGAAGGCGATGTCATTGTTGCGCAGTCTGCATTTGTACTCGACAGCGAACAACAAATTAATGGCAAATTTAGCATGATGAGCGCCGAGCAGCAAAGCACTACGCTTACTAAGGCCGAGGGGATTCCATTTGCTATTCAAAAACAATTGGGTCATGCCCTAGCGCTTAACGTTGATTTGTCGAAAGCGCTTGCTAGTGACGATTTGCCTGCTGCCAAAAAGATCTCTTCGCAGATCAAGCAAGTCATTTCTCAAGTCGACATCGACAGTGTTAGTCTCGAAACCTTCAAAGATTTACGTAGCGATTTGAATAAAATGATGACGCTACTGAACAACTTCTCGAAGCACAGCGACATAGAAATGGCGCGTATTGATTTTGAGTTAGTCGAGTTAAATGCTGTTGCCTTTGCTGCAAAGTATCCGTATCACACGAGCTTAGGCAAACTCGCCGTGTTCCATTGTCCGATGGCATTCGACGACCGTGGCGCAAACTGGATTCAGTTCAGTGGCGAAAAAGTGGAGAACCCGTACTTTGGTGCAAGCATGTACCGTTGTGGTCTCGAGCAATCATTAGTACCTAAATCAAACTAGGCAAAAGCAATGTTAGAAAAACTATTTTCCGTCTTTTTACGCGAGCGCTTTGTGTTCTTCTTGAGCATTTTCGCCATTGTGCTGGTTGGCCTTTCGGTATCCCCATTTGACAACAAAGTCGTTGACAACAGTATCATTCCGCGCAATCCGATTGCTGCTGATGCAATACCCGACCTCGGTGAAAACCAGCAAATTGTATTCACGCAATGGGAAGGGTCGTCGCCGCGTGATATCGAAGATCAAATCACTTATCCATTGACGATCGCTTTGCAGGGCATCCCGAAAGTCAAGACGGTGCGCTCGTACTCGATGCTGGGTTTCTCAAGCATCTATGTGATCTTCGATGAAGATGTCGACTTTTATTGGTCGCGTTCACGGATTCTAGAAAAATTAAACTCGCTTTCATCGGGCACTTTACCAGAAGGCGTAAGTCCGAAATTAGGGCCGGATGCCACCGGGCTTGGCCAAGTTTATTGGTACACCTTAGAAGGCGTAGATAAAAACGGCGAAGTGATTGGCGGCTGGGACTTGCACGAATTACGCAGTCAGCAAGACTGGTTTGTGCGCTATGCCCTATCGTCCGTAGAAGGTGTTTCTGAAGTTGCCTCAGTGGGTGGATACGAGCAAGAGTACTTAGTCGAAGTCAACCCCGTTGCACTACAAGCTTTCAATGTTGATTTAAAAGCTGTGCAGCAAGCGGTAAAAGACTCTAACAAAGAAGTGGGCGCCGGTTTAATTGAGATGAACAACGTCGAATATGTCCTGCGCGGCCGCGGTTGGATTAAAGACATTAAAGACATCGAGCAGGCCCCTCTTTTCGCTCGCGACGGCACCCCGCTCCGCGTAAGTGATGTTGCCCATGTTGCACTGGGTCCGGCAATGCGCCGTGGTGCGCTAGACCGTGGCGGCGAACAAGTTGTGGGCGGTGTAGTGACAGCGCGTTATGGCGAAAACCCGCTAATGGTCATCCGTGGCGTTAAAGAAAAAATTGCGAGTCTTGAAGCAAGTATGCCGACACGTATTTTGCCTGACGGTCGCAAATCTACTTTGAAGGTTATTCCTTTTTATGATCGTTCGGTCTTAATCCGTGAAACACTAGGGACACTCGAGCACGCATTGAGCCTAGAAATCATCGTTACGATTATTGTCATTTTGACCATGCTGATGCACCTACGCGCGGCATTATTGGTTTCATTGACCATCCCGATTAGTGTGCTCGGCGCATTCGGCTTAATGAAATTATTCGCCGTTGAAGCCAACTTAGTTGCACTTGCAGGTATCGCGATTGCCATCGGCACTATTGCGGACATCGGAATTGTGCTTACCGAAAACATCCTGCAGCATTTGCGGCGACTCAAACCGAACGAATCGCGCTTCGATGCCATCCGCAATGCAAGCGTTGAAGTCGGTTCGGCGATTATGACTGCGATGCTCACGACGATACTTGGTTTCTTGCCCGTCTTTACTATGACTGGCGCTGAAGGAAAGTTGTTTAGCCCACTGGCTTACACGAAGACCTTTACTTTGATAGCCGCTATTGTCGTCACCTTGATTTTGACGCCGATTTTAGCCTACTGGTTGTTTAGAAGGCCAAACCGAAAACCGGCTGCGGCGCTCACCACGCGTTTGCATAAAGCCAGTATCGCGATAATCGTAATTGCATTATCCATGCTGCTAGCCAAGCACTGGTTACCTCTTGGATTAGGTAGTTCGTATCTGCTCAACTTTGTGTTTGTAGGCTTGCTGCTGTTTCTGTTGATTGGCGGCTTCATGCTCTTTCACAGGATGTATGAAAGGATTTTGTCCTGGTGCTTACGTTTCAAGTTACTGTTTCTATGCTTACCGCTGGCTGCAATTTCATGGGGCGCAAACATAGCCTCCGAAATGGGACGTGAGTTTATGCCGGCATTGGACGAAGGTTCGTTTTTATATATGCCAACAACCATGCCTCATGCTTCGACTCAGCACAACGCGGAGACTATCGCTAAACTTGACCGCGCGATAGAGGGCATCCCTGAAGTGAAATACGCCGTAGGCAAAATAGGACGCGCCAATACTCCGCTAGATCCGGCCCCGATGTCGATGGTAGAAACCATCATTGAATACTACCCGGAATACACCCAGCTCGATGACGGCAGCTACCAACGCAACTGGCGCGATCACATTAAAAACTCTGATGACATTTGGGATGAAATCATTGCTGCCACTAAATTCTTAGGTGTGACTTCGGCGCCAAAACTACAACCTATAGAGACGCGCTTGGTCATGTTGCAGTCCGGCATGCGCGCACCGATGGGTTTAAAGGTAGCGGCTCCTAATATAGAGCTGCTAGAAGAAGCATCGTTGCTCTTTGAAAAGCATCTTAAGAATGTAGATAGCATTCGTGAAGAAACGGTTTTCGCCGACCGCGTAGTGGGTAAGCCCTATCTCGAAGTTGAAGTGCGACGCGATGATGCTGCCCGCTATGGCATTTCAGTAGCGCAAGTACATCATCACCTACAATCCGCCATGGGTGGTATGAAAGTCACGCAAACAGTAGATGGCCGTGAGCGTTATTCGGTACGGGTGCGTTACCCGCGCGAGCTACGCAGCAGCCCAGCGGACGTTCTTGATTTGATGATACCGATGAGCAACGGCAATCTGATTCCGTTGGCGCAACTTGCGGACGTCGAATACCGTCGTGGCCCGATGGTGCTAAAAACAGAAGACACTTTCTTGACTGCCTACGTCATCTTTGACAAGAAGGAAGGCTATGCGGAAGTGGATGTCGTTGAAAACGCTCAAGATTATTTAGCAGCCATGATCGCCAATGGCACCCTGCAGCCGCCAACTGGCGTCACCTGGAAATTCGCTGGAAGCTACGAAAACCAAATTCGCGCCAATGCTACTCTGAAAATTGTTTTACCGATTGCATTGATTCTTATTTTACTGTTACTGTATTTTCATTTCAGTTCGATCAGTTTAACGGGCATGGTTTTCTCTGGCGTATTCGTCGCATGGTCGGGCGGATTCATTTTACTCTGGCTCTATAACCAGCCATGGTTTTTAGACTTTGACGTCTTCGGGCATTCCATGCGCGAGCTATTCTCCGTGCAGCCTCTTAATTTATCCGTCGCCGTGTGGGTAGGTTTCTTGGCGCTATTTGGCATTGCCACCGATGATGGCGTGGTAATGGGCACCTACTTAAAACAGAGTTTTGAGAAGGCCACCATTAAAACGAAACAAGACATTCGTAATGCCGTAATCGCTGCAGGTAAGCGCCGCGTCGGCCCGTGTTTGATGACAACGGCAACCACCATCTTGGCACTGTTACCCGTCATCACTGCAACGGGGCGCGGTGCTGACTTGATGCTGCCTATGGCGATTCCGTCCATCGGCGGCATGCTGCTCGCGATGTTAACGATGTTCGTGGTACCTGTTATGTTTTCGTTGTATCACGAATTGGCTCTAAAGCGCTCATCTAAATCAAGCCAGTCGCGATAAGTTTCCATTGACTTCCAAAAGCCATCGTGCTTGAAGGCCATTAGCTCTGAGACAGCCGCTAGTTTTTCTAGCGGCTGTCTTTCTAGTATTAAGTTCACGTCATCATTCAAATATTCAAACACCGCTTTATCCATCACGAAAAAGCCAGCGTTGATCCATTGGTTCTGCTGCACGTCTTTCTCGCGAAAAGAGCGCACGCAACCCGCTCCATCTAAATCAAGCAAACCATAATCCGAGCGTGGATGGACTGTTGTTAGTGTCGCAATTTTGCCGTGCCCACTATGAAACTCAACCAATTTGCTGAGGTCTACATCCGAGAGCGCGTCGCCGTAACACAAAAAAAACGGCTCCTGCAGTAAGTCGCGTACCTGCCATAAACGCCCACCGGTCATGGTCTCTTCGCCGGTATCGACCAACTCGACGTTCCAGTCGCTAGGGACATCGGCATGGTCAAAATAATCTCTTATCTCACCGCCTCTATGCCCCAAACACAATATAAAAGACTTGTAATTGGATTCAGCGAAATGGTCCATCAAACGATGCACTAGCGGGCGTCCAGCTATATCCAGTAAGGGTTTAGGCGCATCGGCAACTGCGCCGCGAATGCGCGTCCCTTTGCCTCCACACAAGATTACTGCTTTCATTTAGTCTAGTATATAAAGTTATTTGCCATAAATACCGATAATTACTCTGTCCATGAACCCAATTCGCTTAACCTCGATTGCTCTGGCGGCGCTGCTCTGTGTGCAGTGCCTGCCGGTATCTGACGTTAACGGCCAGCGTTCCAGCTCTGCAGTGTCGGTTCGAGATGAGGCCCCGCCACATATTGGGGTAAATTTACCACCGAACTATCCCTTCCCGCAACATACCACCTATCAAACAGGGATTATTCAGCCAAGCCGATATTCGCAAGCGCAGCTCGATCAGCACACCAGTACCTATTACTTTAATTGGATAAGCCACTACCTTTGGCAGAAAGGCAATGAAGCTGACGGCCATCCCCGTTATCGCATATCATCTGGATGGAGCATCTATGACGCAACGGTTTCTGAAGGTCAAGGATATGGCATGCTGTTCACCGCACTCATGGCAGGTGAAGACGTAGACGCTAGAAAATATTTCAATGGTTTGTATGAGTTTGTCATCGATCACCCTACGACTAATAACTTACACATGATGGACTGGTATGTTCCAGAACACGAAGGCAGCGATCAATGGGGCAATGACTCGGCCTTTGATGGTGATTGCGATATCGCCTACGCACTACTCATAGCTGAAAAGCAATGGGGCAATAACACACGCTTTGATTATCACACTGAAGCCATTAATCGTATTGCCGCCCTGAAAACAGTAATTGGCCCGAATTCCAAGTTGCCGATGTTAGGCGATTGGGTTGACCCCTATGGCAGCCAATGGAACGAGCACTCATCGCGGCCGTCCGATTTTATGATTGGTCATTTCCGCGCCTTCGCTATAGCTACCGGTGATCCATTCTGGGATGACGTTATCGATGCATGCTTAATAACTAGTGCCCAAGTCTCACAAGACTTCAGCTTGCATCCGCATTTATTGCCAGACTTCATCGTCGAGCAGTGGTCTGGCGCGACGACATACAAGCCTGCCTACCCATATTTCCTCGAAGGACCTAATGATGGCAACTACGGCTGGAACGCCCTGCGCTACCCTCTTCGCTATACCGGCGACGCCATCTTTTCCGGTGACACGCGCACCTTGCAGCCGATGCGTGACATTAGCTTATGGATTCACAACCAAACCTCAGGCGATCCCTATGGCATCGCCGCGGGCTATGACATGAATGGCGCACCGATATACGGCGGGCCGTCCTACGCACCAGAATTTTCTTGTGGGTTCGCAGTTGCTGCAATGACTGACCCTAATATGCAAATTTGGATAGACGATTTATACGACACCTTCTACCAATCATCTCTCGGCTACTATTCCGACTCGTTGGTGATGCTGTCTATGTTCTTGCTCAGTGGCAATTGGTGGCTACCGTACTAAAGATAGCAATCATCTTGCTCTAAATAGTTGAGCACATAATCCCTGACGCCATCTTCTAACGACGTGGCTGGTTTACTGAAACCGGCTTCCTGCAGCTTACTCATATTGGCTTCTGTAAAGTACTGATACTTATCGCGAATTTCGACAGGCGTATCGACAAACTTAATTTTCGGCTGCTTGCCCATCGCCGAGTAAACGGCATTTGCTAAATCTAAAAAGCTACGCGCTTGACCCGTTCCAGCGTTGTACAAACCCTGCACCTCAGGATTGTCTAGAAACCATATCATCATGTCGACGATATCCTTGACATAAACAAAATCGCGTAACTGTCCGCCATCACTGTATTCTGAGTTATGCGAACGGAATAAAATCGCATCTTCGCCAGCGCTAATTTTCCCGTGTAGTTGATGCACTACGCTACGCATATTTCCTTTATGGTATTCATTTGGCCCATAAACGTTAAAGAACTTAAGCCCGACACACTGCGGAGGCAACGAGCCGCCACTGCGCAGTACGCGCGCGATACGGCGATCGACTACATGCTTCGACCAACCATATGCATTGAGTGGTGACAAACTTGCCAAAGCATCGATGGCGTCGTCATCACAGAAACCATTACTGCCATCTCCGTAAGTTGCGGCTGAAGACGCGTAGAGAAAACGCACCTTATTTAATCCGCACCAGCGAAATAGATCGAGGCTGAGGCGCACATTGTTTTTAACGATTGCATCGACGTTGGCTTCGGTGGTCGCAGAAATCGCGCCCATATGAAACACCGCTTGCACGTCATCCTCACGACCTTTCAAAAAATCAAACAGATCTTCAGGGCGGACCACGTCGTACAATTCGCGCTTGGCAATATTGCGCCACTTGTTGTCTTCGCCCAACCAATCAACCACCACAAGCTCGTCGCGCTGTTCTAGAGCTTTGAGCAAGTTACTGCCGATGAATCCGGCGCCGCCTGTGACGATTATCATCTAGGTATTCTAATGCCGCGCACAATCTGGCGCACGCGAGTACAATATCCGTCTATGAGTTCTGATAATCCCTTTAGAGACTTGTTCGCAAAAGCCGGCATCGAAGGCACCACCGACGACCCCGATTCATTGCCCGATCTAGACAAAAACGGCGACGAAATCAAGGAAGTAGTGTTGGGCTACGAGCGGCGTGGGAGTGGCAAGGTCATTACTACCGTGCGTGACATCCCCGCGGAGAAGATGGATGAAACCCTTAAGTTCATCAAGAAAACTCTAGGCACTGGCGGCAGCATCGACAGCGACCTGTTGGTTATTCAGGGCGACCGTCGCGCTCAGCTCACTCGATTCTTTGAAAAGCAGGGCATCCGTGTGCGTGGCGACCGCGAATAATTGCAATTCATGACTGGCACCCCGCCACCTCGTCAAGAAACTTGGCACGGCCCACCTCCGGGTGGTGTGTGGCGCGCGCGAGTATTTTTCCCAGTCGCATTCATTTGGTGTTTCATTTACCTAGGTTTTCTCGCCGTGGTTGTCGGGATTTTTCCAAAGCGCTCGCGCAAATGGCGCACGCAATTAATTCGTGGTTGGGGGAAAAGCATGTTGTTCATGTTCGGAGTAAAGCTAGAAGTGCATGGCCAGCAATACCACGACGTGCCTGGCGCAAAAATATTACTTGCCAATCATGTCAGCCTTATAGATTTATTTATTTACTCGGGGCAATGGTCTGACCCGGGATCGGTCATGTACAAAAAAGAATTCTCTAAAATTCCGGTGTTCGGTTTTTTAATGCCACGCCTTGGCTTCATCGCAGTCGATCGCAACAGTCGCGAAAAAGCCCAGGCGTCCATGGCTGCTGCTGCTGCGCGCATCAACGACGATGGTGTTTCAATCTGGATGGCACCCGAAGGCACGCGCTCACGCGGCAAAGGCTTAGGCAACTTCAAGCTTGGCGCTTTCCATATTGCGCTCCAAACCAAAGCGCCGATTGTGCCAAGTGTAATGCGCGGCCTCGAAGAAATAAATCCTGGTGGCGGCATGACTTTATTGAGCGGCACAGTACGCATCGATTATTTACCGCCAATAGATACCAGTAGCTGGGAACTCTCTGAAATGCGCGAGAGATCACGCGCGGTACGCAATCATTTCTTGCGATACCTCCTGCCAGCACCTGGGACGATGGATTACGACCCAGCACTCGAAGAAGACGCTGCTAAGACTGCCAAAGACTAGCGTCGCCACCGCCATCGCCAACGATGCGCATCGGAGTGCCGCCTTCAACACAATTGTATGGCTCAAAGTCGCTAACACCCATCATCGACAATACGTCTTCGTCGACAAGGCACTTGCCATTTACTTGCTCACTGTTCGCCGCCAGAATTGCACCAACAGCATCAGCAAGGATGTCGGCTGTACGCCAAAATTGCGGTCCGCCTAACTTATGATTAATCGTTGCTTGCGATTCAATGGCTGTCGCCGGCCATAGTGCGCACGACTTAATCTCAGTGGCTTTAACTTCAGCGCCCATACCCATTGCCAACAAACTCATGCCGAACTTCGACATGCAATAACCTGTTTTACCCGGCAACATGCGCAAGTCGATGGGCGGAGACATTTGAATAATCGTGCCGCTACCACGTTCTATCATATGTGGTAACACAAAGTGCGAAGCGACAAAAGCTGCGCGCGCGTTGACTTCCATCATTAGATCGTAACGCTTGGGCGGAGTATCGGCGATGGATCGCCAATGCAGAGCTCCAGCATTATTAATCAAAATATCTATGCGACCAAAGCGCTCGAGTGCCGCTTCGACCATGCTCTCAAGTTGGTCGGCATCGCGGACATTGGTGCGAACGGCCAAAGCCTGACGGCCGAGTGCTTCAATTTCAGAAACTGTTTCGTGAATCGAGCCTGGCAAACTATCTCTTGAGAGCTCACTTTTCGCGGCAACAACAATGTCGGCGCCAGCACGTGCTAAACGCAAGGCAATGTTTTTACCAAT
>JAQWRF010000266.1 GCA_029243845.1 Planctomycetota bacterium
ATACGAATACCGTCGTGGTTATAAGTTCTCTACTTACGCCACATGGTGGATTCGCCAGGCTATCACGCGTTCTATCGCTGACCAAGCACGCACAATCCGTATACCGGTGCACATGATTGAAACCATGTCTAAGTTGCGCGTCGTGCAAAAACGTCTTCTGCAAATTCACGGGCGCGAGCCTAACATCGCAGAAATGGCTGAAGCGGCAGATATTCCTGTCGATGAGGCTGAGCGCGTAATGAAAATCGCTAAGCATCCTATTAGTCTCGATCGCCCAATCGGCGACTCCGAAGACTCCTACTTTGGTGACTTCATTGAAGACGAAGGCTCTGATAACCCAGTCGAATTGGCCGGGCAGGGCATGCTTAAAGAGCGCATCGGTGATGTGCTTGACTCGCTAACCTTCCGCGAACGAGAGATCGTTAAATTGCGTTACGGTATCGGCGATGGCTACACCTACACCCTTGAAGAAGTGGGCCGTATCTTCCGTGTGACTCGCGAGCGCGTGCGTCAGATTGAAGCGAAGGCCATTCGTAAGCTGCAGCACCCAATTCGTGCACGCAAGCTTTCGGGCTTCCTTGAAGGTACTGCGTGATTGTAAGATGGTGGGGTCTTGGATAACACCCTACCATCCCTAATCAAGGCGCAAGAACTCGACAAACGTATTGTCGTTCTACGGCGTCGTCTAGAATCTCTACCTATAGAGGTAGGTGAACGCGAGTCGGCATTACTAACGATGCAAGCTGAACTCGATGACGCCAAAGCCGAACGTAAAGGCTGTTTGGCTAAGGCCGACTCCATTGAGGTCGAGGTGTCTTCTCGCGAAGATCGTATCGACAGGCTTGACCGCACTGCGACCGAGTCGTCTGATGCCTCTATTTGTAAAGTTGCACAGCACGAAGCAACGGGCTGGCGTGAGAAGAATTCGGCCGACCAAGAGATAGCTTTAGGCTTATTGGATCGCGCCGATGAGCTCACTGCCAAGATAGAGGAATTGAGTCCAGAGGTAGAGCAATCTGTGGCAGATTTAGCGAGTTTTCGAAAAACAGTTAAAACTGACGCCGCTGATTTTCAAAAGGATCTCGACACTTTGTCGCTGCAGCGTGCCGCTCATTTGCAGGGCGCTAATTCGGCTGTAGTTAAGGCTTTCGAGGCCTTAAGCGAGAGGAATCCCGGGGTCGCCGTTTCGCCTTTGCGTACCGACAGCTGCGGTGGATGTGGCACTCGTTTAGTGGCAAATGATTGCATGCGCGTGCAGGCAATGAAGTCACCAGTGCGCTGTCCGTCGTGCACAAGGTTCTTGGTATCACAAGAATTCTTTAGCGAGCACAATAACTAGTATCTGCTAAACTGCGAGGCATGTTGCTGCTTACAACCGTCTCATCTCTCGTCTTCGCTTTAGCTTCACAGCAATCACTGCAAGGACAACTTCCCAAGGACGACCTTGGTGTCACTCAGTTCTTGCTAGAACATCCCGAGTATAACGGGAAGGGCATTCGCGTGGCGGTGCTTGATACTGGCATCGACCCCGGACATCCTTTTTTGCAAACGACGCCCGATGGGCGCCGCAAAATTGTCGACTGGTACGACGCGACTACTGATGCCTTGTTGCCAACCGATTATGTCGCCAAGCAAAGCGCTGGCCATATTACTGGATTGTCTGGACGCGATCTCGATTTGGGTAAATATGCCAAATACCAAGAGTTCCACCTCGGGCGCATGGGTGCCGAGTTTTTTCCGAGTTCTTTATCCGGACGCATTGCCGGCGACCGCAATGCCGATTTCGAAGAAGCGCAAGTGCGTTACAACGAAGCGCAAGTGGGTGCCGAGGAAAGTGATGCGACCCTTGAGTCGGTAATCGCCGCGCGTAATGCCAATGCACTAATGGCGGATGGCCCGGTTTACGATGTGATTGTTTATTCTACATCCGCAGGTTGGCGCGTAGTAATCGACTCCGATGAAGACGGTGATCTTGGCGAAGAGCAAGCGTTGGCTCCTTTTAAAGAGTCTGGCGATTGGGCTACTTTAGGCGATGAAAGTAATATGAATTACGCAGTCAACGTTTCGGACGATGGCAATATGACTAGCATCTACTTTGATGCGCACGGTCACGGCACGCACGTTGCGGGCATTATTGGTAGTTACGAAGGTGAAGGCGCGCGCTTAAATGGCATTGCACCTGGCGTTGAATTCGTAGCAATTAAAATCGGCGACAGTAAGGTTGGCGGTTCTACCTCTGGCTTTGCTGTTTCAAAAGCACTCGATTATGCCGTTGAGGCTGGATGTCAAATTGCGAACATGTCTTTTGGCGGGCCATCTTTTTATGCCGACGGACGCGAGCCTGACGATTGGGTAGTTGAAGAAGCCGCCAAGCGTGGTTTGTTATTGGTTACCTCCGCCGGTAACGAAGGGCCTACGCTTTCTACTGTTGGTTCACCGGGCACGTCTGAGGCTGCTTGGTCGATTGCAGCGGCTATTTGGCCTGACACACAGAAAGTCAGTTATAGTTCGTTGAATCCGGCAGAACCCTTATTGTTCGACTTTTCGTCGCGTGGACCTCTACCGACTGGCGACTTAGGTATAGACTTCGCTGCTCCGGGGGCAGCTTTGAGCGCATTGCCTTCATGGACTCTCGCCAAAGGTGAAAGCTGGAACGGTACCTCAATGGCGGCGCCACAAATGGCCGGCTGTGTTGCTCTACTAGAGTCTGCAGCAATGGGCGAAGGCTTGCCGACGGACCACGAAACTCTGCACCGCGCTTTCCGTTTGTCGGCAACGCGCTTCGCACAACATGATTGGGTAGAGGTAGGGCATGGCTTTATCGATATGCTGCCTGCTCTTAGTCACCTGCGGATGCTTGCTAGCGAACGTCCGGCTCAAACTTTGTACGATATTCAGATTGCAAATCAGTTTGGTGTTGGCGAAGGAATTTATGTGCGTGGCCTGAAAAACAAAAAGGTTTTCACGCGCTCAGTTGCCATCGCCCCGCATTTCGATGACGATTCTACTAATGCTGCCAAGGCAGACTTCTTGCGCACTTTCTCGATTGTCTCTGAAGCCGATTGGGTGGTCGCACCAGAAGGTATGTACTCGTCCGCTCAAGGAAATAGTATCAGCCTTAGCATCAACCCCGAAAACCTCGAGCCAGGTTTGCATAGCACTCGAGTATTGATGTTCGATGCCGACAAGCCGCGTTCGATTGGCGCAGAAATTATTATTCCGGTGACAATCGCCGTCCAACTTGATAGCGATAGCGAGCATAAGTCGGTTGACCACGCAACGCTCAAGCAAGGCGATTTGTATCGCAGTTTCTTGCAGGTGCCGCATGGTGCAAACTATATTGATATTAAAGTTACCCAAAACGGTGGTGGGCGCAATGAATACCGCCCTGGTGCGGGTAGCGTCAGCGCCTTACGTTTCTATGAAGATCGCCAGCAACGCGGTCGTTTCTTTTTAGAAGATGGCGATGTCTACACAACTCGCGTTAAGGTAGAAGAAGGCACGTTGTTTGAATACTGCATGTCGGCGCGTTGGACCACAAACACTGTCGCTCACCTCGACCTCGACTTTAGTTTTGTTGGTTTGCATTCCGCTCAATCGACCTTTGAGGTGCCTGTGGGACAAAACACGGCTTACTTTGCTTTCACTTCTCCGTTACACGATGTGTCGCGTCTGCGCGCGTCTGCCAGTGTCGATGGCATCGCTAAGTCGATTGACGCCGAGATGAACATCATCGTCGACCCGATTCGTTCTCACGTCATGGAAGATCACGGTATGTTCCAAGGTGTCATTGAATTTGACGAGACTATCCCAGAAGGTGTGAGTAGTGTTTCATTGTTTACTCCGAACTCGATTCAAACTACCGAGTGGCGCGAAGACTTGATGCTAGAGATTTTCGATAGCAACGACGCCGTTGTGGTGCGTCAAATCATGTACGAAGTCGAAACTGAGATCGGTGCGCTCGATGCGGGAGATTATCACTTCAAGGTTTCATTCCCGTCTCTAGGTAAGGCTTCGCTTGAAGCTCGTTTTGCAGGGCTCGAACTGTATCTCTACCAGTCGCAGGGGAATTTCACCTTGTATCCAAGCTTGCAAACGGTGTTCGACCAAAATCATTCATCCAGTAGTTTGAGCATCCCAGCGGGCGGCGGACGCACTCTTTTCGCGAGTCTTCCGGCTCTCGAAGACTTGCCAGCAGGTTGCTGGTACTTCGGTGAAGTCAGTGTTTCAGATGCCGATGGAACAGTGGCTTCTAACCCAATTAAAGTTTACCGTGGTGTAGCCGCTGATGAAGTCGTCGAAGACGATGCCGCCGAACCAGAAGTAATGCTTTCCGGGATGCCACCCGCTGAAGACATGGACGCCGAAAAAGAAGTGTTGAGTGATCTTGAGCAAGCGTGGGTCGACGTCCAAGCCGATGAAGAGGCTACGGATGCGGATAAGCTGATCGCTCTCTTAGAGTGGGC
Source organism: Planctomycetota bacterium (assembly GCA_029243845.1). Taxonomy (GTDB): domain Bacteria; phylum Planctomycetota; class UBA1135; order UBA1135; family UBA1135; genus JAPKEZ01. The sequence continues at coordinate 4,467 of JAQWRF010000266.1, forward strand.
TGATAGCGAAGTAAGTAGTGCGGATGTGCAGTTTGCTAAATTTGAATTCTTGAACGCCCATGGTTTGCATGCGCAACTGCATCTTGAATCAGCGTCTTTCCTTAAGTCATTTCCTAGCCAGCGTGAGGCCTTTATGGCAGCTGCCAAAACTTG
>JAQWRF010000269.1 GCA_029243845.1 Planctomycetota bacterium
CTAAATGATTGAGCAATTTGCGGGGCGACGTGTGGGGTTAGTTCGTCAGCAGCTACTCGTAACACGCATAAGCCATCTTCAGCAAGTCGCATCGACGCTTGGCGGAATAGTTCGTGGCGAAGCAATGAGCGGCGCGCGATAAATTGCGCGTCGGCATATAGCTTAATAAGTGAGTGCCCACCCGCTGAATGAATAAGCTGCTCTGGATCGCTAATTAAAATAGGATTGTGGTTGTCTGCAGTCAGCGTATTAATGAAGGCGTCACTTTGCAGATAGCTACGGTGATTGTTCGGCAACGGAGTGGTTGCTACGCGTCCATCAAAAGAAGTTGAGTACTTTTGATCTTGATATGTTGTGCTTAGCTGGCGTTCAATATGGCTAAGTTGTGCGATAGAACTCCCTTCTTCCGCCATCCAGGTGTGGTTACTGCGCGCAGAAAGATGAATGGTTGGCTGCCAATGGCTAGCCGTCAAGAATAAGCATGCTGCAATGGATGCTGCGGAGACGGTTGCTGCTGTAAATTTGCTGGAGCGAACCGGTTTGAAACTGAGTAGAAATACGGCAATAAATGAGCCAACAGTAAGTGCCAAGCGGCTAGATAAAGCCATTTCTCGCGGCGCAATTGCAATAATAATGAATGCTGCAGCAATGCCACACAGGGTCGATGAGAAGTGTTTGCGGCTGGTAATGATAGTACGTAAAAATACGGCAATAAGCGCTATGGGTATTGCAAAACATAACACCGTCATTAATGGCACATACAGTGCATTTTCTTCAGCCAATAATGGGGAGTTAGCGTTCGCGAAATCTAATATTCTCTGATCTTGGAAGAAGCGACTATACGTGTCTGACGCGCTTATTTGTTCGATGAACCCCAGGGAATAGAACGCGGATCCTGCGAGTAAAACAGAGCTGATGCGCAGCGTTAGTTTTGAGAGGGTGTCGGCTAAACCAGCAGCTAGGGTGAACCATGAAAGGGCAAACACCAACAGTAAAGTGTTACCGCGGATGGTGTTGTCGGCAGTGGTAGCGTAATCAAAAACGGTTGCATATGGCAAAAACAGTAACACCATCATTGCGGTTGCTACTCCACCAACGAATGGCGTCAACAATTCGGGGAATTTGACGTCGCTATTAGATTCTTCTCTAGCTTTAGCGGGATAGTAGCGTTGTAGAATGCCAGTGAGCGCCCACACGCAAATAAAGCCGGGTATTCCGACGGCAACTCCGGGTATGAGGTTGGCGCCGATTAAAGCACAGAATAATAATAAACTACTGTTGGCCTTATGGCTTTCGATTGCGGTGCCAAGATTGGCGCCAAGTGCGCGCAGCGGTAAAAAAAGTAGCGCGGCAAACAACGCGCTGAGCGGAGCCATGCCGGAGAAAAGTGGTAGGGCGCCTGCCAAACCCAGCAAAATATATGAAGCGCGGGGCGGAGTGTTGCCCGCGCCGTTGAAGCGAAGGCCATTGCCGACAGCGAGTAGCACGAAACCGGTAGCCAATAAATGATTGCCACTCGAGCCACCCAGAGAGATAGCAACGCAGTCGATTAGGCCGGCGATTAATGCGCCGACGCCGATGAAGTAAAGGAGGGAATGTAAGTGACGCATTATTGGCATGGATAGTTTATTCTATCCGCAGTATGTTTCGTGTAACGATGGCCATCATTTGCGTTTTAAACTTTATGGGTAGTGCCATGAGTCAAAATTCGGCAGTGGCGCCGATAAAGCGCGCGCAAATAACAGTAATCCAGCAGGCGCCATTGCTTGATGGGGTTCTCGATGATCTAGCATGGCAGTACGCTGCCCAGATTGACGATTTTACCGAGGTTAAGCCTAACGAGGGCCGCCCTGCCGAGCAGCGCACGGTCTGTTATTTAGCGCGTGACGACGAGTTTTTGTACGTCGCTTTCGAGTGTTTTGAAGAAGATGTCGCTTCGATGGTTTTACAAAATGTGTCGCGCGATGCTTTCTTGACTGACGACGACCGTATTGAGTTTGTGCTCGATACTTTCAATAATAAACAGTCGGCTTATTTCTTTCAGATGTCGGCGGCAGGCTCGCGCGGCGATGCGCTCCTCGGCGAAAATGGATTGCGCTTTAACAAACCCTGGAACGGCTTCTGGGAGGGCGTTGCAAAAGTACATGACGATAAGTGGGTGTGTGAAATGGCAATCCCTTTTGCCACCCTAAGTAGTGGTGACAACGATGCTTGGGGCATTAACTTGCAACGTTACCGAGGGTCGTCACGTAGCCAATACCGCTGGTCTTCGCCGCGTCGCGAACTCTTTGTTGGCAACGTTTCTGTAGCTGGTGAAGTAAGCGGTCTTTCCGGTATGAGACAAGGAAGCGAAATCGAGTTTCGCCCCTACTTCAAGACCAAAAGAATAGATCAGCATAATGGCGATCAAGAATGGCTTCCCGATTTCGGTGGCGAATTTCATTGGTCGATTACACCAGCGCTTAAAGCTTCGCTAACCTTTAATACCGATTTCGCTGAGACAGAAGTGGACGATCGTAAAATTGACTTGTCACGCTTCTCAACGTTCTATCCTGAAAAACGCGACTTCTTTTTACAAGATAGCAATCTGTTTGAGTTTGGCGAGCAGTCTACTTGGGGCGGCCGTGGCAGTAAAAACTTGTTGCCGTTCTTTAGTCGCAGCATTGGCCTGTCGGGGGACAAGCCCGTTGATATTGATTACGGCCTGCGATTAGCCGGGCGCATTGGCGCTCTTGATCTCGGCGTGTTGGCGGTCCATTCTGGCGACGATTTAGAGCTCGGTGTGCCGAGCGGTAATTTGTTTGTGTTGCGTCCGTCCTATCATTTATCAAAGTCTTCGAGTCTCGGCGGACTGTTTACTGACGGTAACCCAGGCAGCGTGGGCTCCAACTCAGTCGGTGGTGTTGATTACCATTTTTCATCTGCCGATGTGTTCGGATCTAGCCTGGCATTGAACACCTTTTTGGTTCAGAGCTCGGATGAAGATAGTGCGCAACGTGGCTTAGGCTTTGGTTTGCAAGCATCTTTGTCGCAGCCTGAATGGAAGTTCTCGTTTGCCAACATTGCCACGCAATCTGATTTTTCACCGGGCATGGGCTATGTCCGTCGTCCGGGTGAAATGATGAACAAGGCCGTGGTTCAGTGGAAACCGCTGCCAGATAATTCGGCGGTACGCCAGTATGAATTTACGGTAGCCCCAGAAGTGTGGACGAATCTTGATGGCGATTTGATTAGCTCTACTTTACGCCTGGGATTGTTTGGCGCAGAGTTCCAGGACGGTACTAGTGTTAAGTTCCACACTAAAATCATGCGTGACCGCCCGGAAAGTGATTACGAGGTTGCCGATAGTGTGACGATGTTGGCTGGCGATTATTCTTGGATGGAACACATGCTGAAGTATTCCACTTCGACGCGTGAGACATGGTCTTATGGCACTTATTTGTCTGGCGGGCAGTACTATGACGGCTCTATCATTAAGCTGAATACTGATTTGACTTATCGCCCATCGGTGTCGTCCAAAATTCAATTGTCCTATAGCGAAAACCGCGGGCACTTGCCCGGCGGAGATTTTACTACCAGGGTTCAGAGTTTGGCGCTCGACTTCTCCTTTGGTCCGCAAATGTCGTGGGGTACTCTCTTTCAAGCCGACAATCAGAGCGACACCTTGGGTGTGCAGTCGCGATTAAAGTATTTACTCGAAGATGGCCGCGAATTGTTTTTTGTAGCTGACAGCGGGTGGGAAGAGCTAGCAAATCGTATGATTGTGCCTGTGCAGCACGACTTGACGCTCAAGTTGGTATACGCGCTGCGCTTCTAGAATGCTTCGTAACCTCGCGCCACTGTTGACTGTTGCCATTTTGTTATTGGTGGCGTTCTTGTCTTTCGAGGCACGCTCTACCACTTGGGCGACTAACGCTAGCTATCAAGATAGCGATACTTGGCATAGCTTAGATAGTGACGGACTTTACCACATGCGCCGCTTAAGCGAATACCGCAAGGTCAATGGAATACCGTCCGCGCGCGATGCGTTTTTGAATTATCCTGATGGAGCGATTATTCCGTGGCCGCCGTACTACACGGTAGTGGCTGACGTTTTTGTTGACGACGATACCTCGACCCTTGAAATGCAGATGGGGCAGCTGCCGTGGTTGTTCTCGGCCTTAACTTCGGTGCTCGTAGCGTTGGCGGCGTTGATGATTGCTGGGCGCGGCGCAGCGTTGTTGGCCGGATTGCTTCATGCTTTTAGCTACGCATCGATTCACTACGGCGGCAGGGGCGTCGCCGATCATCATGCCTTGGTGTCGATGCTCAACTGTTTCATACTGGTGGCATTTACCTTTGCCTCCAAGTTCGGTGGGTTTTCAAGCTTGCGGGCCTGCATGCTGTCGTCATTGACCGCCGGCGCCGCAGCTGGTTTGATGCTTGGCGTGTGGGTAGGTGCGCTGATGTATTTGGTGCCTATCCAATTATTGTGTTTGTGGTGGCTGTATAACTACTTCAATCGCCAGGTAGCCTTGTTCGTTAGCTTGTTTCATTTATCGGCATTGGC
>JAQWRF010000293.1 GCA_029243845.1 Planctomycetota bacterium
ATGCGCGCCATATGTAATCCATTGCGATGGTATTTCGAAAAGCTTTGCAGCGACTGGACTGCGCTGTGGATGGTTTGTTGCTCCACCGGCAATTACTAAAAAGCTGGTTGCGCTTGGCACCCACCTTGGCACCTGGGCGCCCCTTCCTGTGCAAGTTGCTACTGCGCGCTGGCTGCGTAATCTGCCGGCAATTGACGACTGGCGCAAGGACATGATCGGCCGCGTACGTAAGCGCCTTGACTGTCTGCACAATGGCCTTCAGCAGCTCAAAAACGATGGCTTTGCTTGCGATTCTATCGAGCCACAAGGTGCGATTTACATCTCAGCACAATTCAAGCTTTCCGGCAAAACAACTCCATCAGGGACTGTGCTCGAGAATAACGACGACATCCGCTCGTATTTACTGCAAAACGCTGGCTTTGCCGTAGTACCTTTTGCAGCGTTTGGAGTCGACCCGGATGACGAAGATGGCTGGTTCCGCGCTAGTGTTGGCGCAGTGAGCATTAGCGACCTTGAGAGTTGCCTGCCGCGCCTAAGAGAGGCATTACAGGCCTTAAATTAAATTATTATTACCTAATTTAATTCCTTAATCTCCCCTGATTTGGCGCTATTTCCCGTGAAATCCATGATATACTCAGCATTATGAACGTACATAATAGTTTGATGCAATCGTTACTGCACGCACTAATACCCCTGCTACTCTGCTTGAGCGCTAATGCGCAGGAGGCGGGGTACCATGTTGATGATACCATTGAGCTGGCTACCTTGGGTAATGGAAACGCGGATCACGCAGCCATTGCAATCAACCATTTTGGCGACACTGTCATCGTCAATCACACAAGCGCTACTTCCACGCAAAAAGCTGTTGAGCTAAACGCATTGGCTCCGCTCGGAATGGCTCGAAGTGATGGCTTCAAACTATTCAATACTCGCCAGTTGGCAGACCCTAGCCTTAATATCTTTGGTGTCGGTAATGACCATTGCTCAAAGCCAGACGTCGAGAGCCTGGGCGACGGTTCGTTTTTAGCCGTCTGGTCAAGGCATGACCTCTCTGGCGTTCAACCCTCGAGAATCGAAATCTGTAAAATCAGTACACGTAATATTTTCGGTAACCTCTTGCCGCAAGTCCGGATACTCAGCACTCGTACTGGAGAGGGCTTTCTCCTTGATGACACCTCAAACTCTGGCGATGCGGGTTTTATGCCAGATATTGCAAGCTCAAAGGCTGCTGGTAGCACAAAGGCTATGGTTGTTTTTGCTCATGAGCAGAGTGCGTACATATCACAGACCAATACTTTTCGAGATTACGACCTAAGGGTCAAAAAAATCTATTGGCCACCCGATAGCTCTTCACCCACTCTGGGGCCATTAGTTACTCTCGAAACAAACATTCCTCTCGACAATGCAAATACTGAAGCATATGCTGGAGGATTGGTGCTACCGGACGCTGTAATAGACGATGTGGGCGCACTGACCATCGTCTACGAAAGCTATGTAATCGCTCCTCATCACGGGCATTTTGGCCCTCCAGAAGGATCCATTCAACTTCGTCGCTACTCACCAAACCTCTCCCTTTTAAACGAAATAACGTTTCACGGTCACGGCACTGAGCGCCATCAGCGAAGACCTATGATTGCTACTTCCGACCAAGATGCAACCAATAAATTAATTTTAGGCTGGAACGATATCGACGATAATCGCTCTCTGGCTCATCGCGCACAGTTTCGCTCAGTAACCTTTACCGGAAACACCTCCGGCTACACCACCCCAACGGTTATTCCATGGGATGAATCGTTCGGCCACAAAGATGATTTGGTAAACGTTGCCATGTCTAGGTACTCTAAATTAGTCATGGCTACACGCACTTTGCTTAATCGCAAAGTATTATATGGCACGTTAATGCAGACCCGGAGACCTCCTGCAACCAACGAATTCGCGCCTAACAGCGACCAGCCTTGGCGACCAGCAATGGCTATTCATGATTTACCTGATTCTCGCGGCCTTAACTACCTTTGCTTTGAAGGACCTTCCGCCAGCGACCCATCTCTAAATAGAATTCATCTAACTATTCATATATTGCGCTAAGCTTTCCTGTAGTTGATGAACCGCGAAGCGGACTGCTGGCGTGTAATACGGATACGGACAGTCATCTATTGATATAACACAACTTCCGTCTTTGCGCGTGCGTAAACGGGTGTAGAAGAACTGAGTAAAGGAATCGTCAGATGCAACCATTCGCAGGACAAAACCTTGCTCAATGCTCATGACTTCTTTCACTTGCGCTGAGAGGTCCCCCTCCGAGAAGCGTTGGTTGACTAATGACGACAACTGCTCGGTTGTAGGTAAGCTTGGTAGATTAAGAAAGTCCATTTCACTATTGAGGAAAAACCGTGGTGCAGGTTTAGGGGTATTTAAAGTTGCGACTACGCGAAAAGTTTCACGCTTATCGGCTTGCCATTTTTTTTCGTAGCGCGTCAAAAATGGGCGGTGGGGATTAGTTTCTAATGGTGATACAGTAAAGGCAGGGTTGTCGCTGAAGTGTTTGTAACAGTCTTCGGCGTACCACTGTTGATCACTCACCAGCTCGAATATTGCTCCAGGTTTTAGTACATCTGCGACAGTTTCGGTCAGCATTGGGCTGGCAATGCGATGCTTGGCGTGACGGTCTTTGGGCCACGGCATCGGAAACTGCATCAAAATGTAATCAAGTGATTGCGGCGCAAATAATTCACGCAGTAAATAGCGCGCATCTCCAAGAATCAAACGAACGTTATCAATAGATTGAGTGTGCATAATTTTGCTGCCGCGCCCAATGGATTCTGGTGGCAATTCGATGCCAATGTAGTTGCAATCGGGATTTTTCTTCGCCATGTATGCCAGATACTCACCGCCGCCAAAACCTATTTCTACGGCTAATGGTCCGCCGCGATCAAACACAGACTGCGACGTCAAAGGCAACGGCATATGCTGTGGCAGGGCCTGGTAGCGCTCGATTGCTGCTGCGTAAGGTTTCATTTTACGACCACTGACACTCTTCTAAAGCCTTCATGACTTGATGGGCAACAGTAACGGCATGCATGCCTTCGACACCAGTAACTACATTAGAGTCTTTACCCTCAACTGCGGCTATAAACTCAGTCAACTCAGCGCGTAGCGGCTCGTCGTCGTTAAGGTGCAACTCTTCAATGTCTAGAAGTTTGCCGAATTCGGCTTGCGGGTTATCCGATTGAGAGATTTCCTTCAGCATTTCTGGCGAGAATTTTTCTGACTTCTTTACCAGCAAGGCATATTTCTCTTGAGAGTCTACCGACAAATAAGAGTCTGGACCAAACACCCTGAAACGTCGCATTGGCTTCAAGCTCAAGCGTGAAGCCGTTAGGTTAGCCACTGCGCCGTTTGCATAACGAATGCGCGCTGAGGCAATATCTTCGCTTGGGCTAAAAGTAGCGCCACCAACGGCGTCGACAGCAACGACTTCAGATTGTGTCCAGGCGTTTGCTAGGTCTATATCGTGAATCATTAAATCAAGGACAACTCCGACATCCGTTGAGCGAAATGAATATGGTGCTAAACGGTGCGCTTCAATGAAACGCGCTTCGATGCCCAACTCAATGGCACGTTTAACCGCGGGGTTAAAGCGCTCGACATGCCCCACGGCAACAAAAGTTTGATTCGCCTCGGCGCAATCAATAATGCGTTGACAAGTTTCGGGGTCTGGAGCCATTGGCTTTTCAATCAAGCACGCCACCTTAGCTTCTAGCAGCGGAATCGCGCATTTTTCGTGCAACACTGTTGGCACGGCAATCACCGCCATATCGAGCTGCTGAGGGACTCCATTCAAGTCTGGAAGCCATTGGGTGTTACATGACTCGGCAATTGCTTGCCCTTGCTGCGGATCAGGGTCAACGACAGCTACGAGTTCGACATTGTCCATTTCAGACAAAATGCGCGCGTGGTGGCGCCCGAGATGCCCCACGCCGATTACTGCTATTTTAAGCACTTTACAGACCTTCTTCTAGATTTCTACGAAGTGATTCGCGGTAACGGCCCTGAAAGCCCCTATCCATCTCGCGCAAGAAAGCAATGAGGCGACGTGTATCTGGCAACAAATTAGTTTCTGATTCCATTGTTTGAATAGCGACAGTCGTTGGAGTTTCATCGGCAATCAAGCGGCGAAAGGCATCGCGTAATTCAGCAATGGCCTCTTTAGAGTATTCGCGACGTTTTAATCCGACAACGTTGACTCCGCGTGCGCGAGCTGGCGCACCTTCAGCAATCATAAATGGTGGAATGTCTTGAATGACGCGCGCCATGCCACCGACCATTGCTAAAGTGCCAATAGTCACAAAGTGATTAACTGCCGCACCACCGGAAACTATCGCATTGCTTTCCACGCGGACGTGCCCTGCTAGCAAAACGTTGTTGCCTAAGATCACGTTATCTTCAATCACGCAGTCGTGAGCGACATGCGCACATGCCATGATTAAGTTCTTGTTGCCCATAGATGTAATCCATGAACCCGCTGCCGTACCAATATTAATCGTAACGAATTCGCGAACAATGTTTTCGTCGCCGATAATAAGCGCCGATTCTTCTCCGGCATACTTGAGATCTTGCGGTAATCCGCCAACCGCACACTGACCCACAAAATGGTTGTTTTCGCCTATAGTCGTACGTCCTTGAATCGTAACGTGGGGCCCTAAAATAGTGCCGGCACCAATGCGTACATTACTTCCGACATAACAGAACGGGCCAACAGTCACATTGCTATCAAGCTCAGCCCCTGGCGACACGAATGAACTCTCGTGGATATTACTCATGTACTTGACACCATCGCGAATGAAAGAACCGCTTCGGAGACGATACGTTTACCGACTTTAGCCTGCGCCTTAATGGATGCGCGCGAACGATTCATACGCAAAGTTTCTACTTCTAGATAAAGTTGATCGCCAGGCACGACTCCGCCGCGAAAACGAACTTTATCGATTGCCGCCAACACCACTAGCTTGCCAGTGTTGTCCATTTTGCGTTGCAACAGAAAGCCTGAGAGTTGAGCCAAAGCTTCTAGTTGCAATACGCCGGGCATCAGTGGTTGATCAGGAAAGTGACCGCCAAAGAAAGGCTCGTTAATAGTCACATTCTTAATGCCAACTGCACGACGCCATCCTTCAACACGTAACACGCGGTCGATAAGCAAAAATGGGTAACGATGAGGCAACAAGCGCATAACGTCTTGAATGTCATAACCGTCTTCATTAATTTCGTCCGACACAGCAAACATCTCGTATTCGGAGAGGATGTGCTGTGCAAGCGACTGGTTAAGCACATGACCCGATTTACGTGCGATGATGTCGCCATGAATTTCAACTCCGGCAAGCGCTAAGTCGCCGATTAAGTCGGCAATCTTATGGCGAGTGGGTTCGCATGGCATGCGCATGTCGACGCTAGTGTCGCCGCCAAGCACCACGGTGTTCTCGGCGGTTGCACCTTTGCCAAAACCCGCATCAAGCAACGATTCAATTTCTTCGGCAAGTACAAAAGTACGTGCCGGTGCAATTTCAGAGAAATAATCGTCAGTAGCTAAGTCAAAGCTAACGGGAGAAGCATCGATTCCGTCGGGATACTCTGGGATATAGCTAATCTTCAAGCCGTCACCTGATGGCGGCAGCAAAACAATCTCGCAATTCTCATCACGAATCACATGGGCATTAACCACCTCGAATACACGCCGCTGCTGCTTCTGCTCAACAACAACGCCTGACTTAAGCAACTCGGCGTAAGGTAATGGCGAGCCATCCATGCCTGGCAACTCAGGGCCAGAAACGGTGACCACTAGATTGTCTACGCCAAGACCATGACAAGCCGACAACAAATGTTCGACCATGCCAACTTGCGCAGGACCTTCGCGCAACACAGTACGGCGCTGTGATGATGACAAGTGCCCTGCAAGTGCTGGCACATCAGGGCTATCATCGAGGTCGCTGCGGCGGAAAATGATTCCAGTCCCAGCAACCGCAGGTTCAAGAAGCAAAGTCACACCTTCGCCAGAATGAAGAGTTACCCCTTCAACGCCGACGGACTTTTTGATTGTGCGTTGCTTGCGTGCCATATTTATTGCTGCTGTGGTGGCTCTTCAATTTGCTGCGGCTGAGCAGCAGAGGCGTTGAGCATTTCAATTACTTGATCCGTGACATCGTAAGCTGGATTAGACCAATTAAGTGTGCGCTTTGAGAGCACGTCAACTTTAGTAGCCGCATCTGGGAACTGGACGTTTAGGCTCATTTCTTTAGCAAACAAAGCAGAGTAACCATTGCGTTCTCCGACGGCAGCACATGCTTGATTTATTTGCACTAAGACGCGCGCGAACAACTCGTTCTCTTTATCAGATGCCTGACGTTGTGCCATTTGGCCATCAAACTTAAGATTTTCTTCGGCATACTTAATCTGGCTATGCAAAAGGCTATAGCTTTCAGACGAAGGGTCTTTTATTTCAAGCTCAGAATATTTTTTCTGCAAAACTCCAGCCTGCTGCTCTAGCCGCTCTCTAATTGGAGCAAAGTTTGCTGCCAAGTTTGCGATTGCAGATTGATGCGC
>JAQWRF010000300.1 GCA_029243845.1 Planctomycetota bacterium
CAGTTCTAGCATGGTGTAAACCGCATCAATCATCTCGGGGGCGTAACTCAACCGATTTGACTTGGCGACACCTGGGCCAGAAATAATAAAAGGCACGAGTATCTCTTCATTGTATAACGAAGAGCCGTGCTCGACGCCGCCGTACAAGCCAAAGCCCTCACCGTGATCAGACACAAAAACAATAATCGTTTCACGCGAGCCTAGTTTGGACTGCTCAAGCAAGCGCCCAAGCTGTTGGTCAAAATAAACGACCTCTTCTTTATACAAAGCATGCAGGTAATCCGACAGCGGCAAAAAATCATCTGGACGGCTTTCGCTGTCGCAGTAGCTTCGCAAGTTTACGCGCATAAAATATTCATCTTCAGGAGCAGCGCTGTAACCAGCGGGACGCTGATCAGGTCGCGCAATGCTACCTCGGGTTGGGCTTGGCGCAATGTAAGGCGAATGTGGGTCAAAGTATTGCGCCAACATAAAATACGGGCGATCATCTTGCTGCAAGTCTTGCAAGTAATCGATCGCCGAATTCGTAGTACGTTCTCCCTCTTTATAGTGCGGCAAGAAATGCTTAATGTCGTTGGGGAACAAAATACGGTTTAACGGAAATGTGATGAAGCGTGTAGGCAATATTTGCCCCATCAAGGTATGCCGCCCTATCACTGACAGAAAATCAACAAATGGAGTTTGGTAATGAATGCCGTGCCAAGTATCAAAGCCATCTGAAAAGGCTTGGTGCCCAGCATCTTCATCAACAGAACTCAGCAACATGTTCGTCGAAACAGCAGCGGTGTTGTAGCCGGCCAATTGATAGCGTTCGGCAATAGGCAGGCATTTATTATCTGCCAACATGCTGCGGCTTGGCCAGCGTGATAGGTTGCCGCGCATTCCTACTTTTTCGATATCAAAACCTGTGAGCAGGACCAAGTGCGACGGCAATGTTTGATTGCATGGCGCAACGGCATAATCGGCCCACGTACCGTCTTCGCGCAAGGCATCGAGATTCGGGGTCGGTACTTCAGGGTCAAGCACCACGTCGGCGCGCAAAGTATCAACGACTACGAGTAGCACATTCGGGGCATCCTGGTCTGGGGTAGCCTCGACGGTAGAAAGCTTCAGCGCAGGGCTCTCGAGCATCTGCGGGGCAATACGGATTTGCGGAAGCAAGAAAAAGGCTAAAGCCGGTAGCGCGTAACTCAGCTTGCCGAACAACAGTAGTCGCTTTCCGGCATGAGGCACACTTTTTCTCTTCAACAACGCGAGTGGTAAAGCGAACCACCCGGCAAATGCTAAGCAAGCTCCGGCCAGTGCATCAAAATGCAAGTTGTCGGTAGATTTTATTTTTGCAAACGGCCACCAGCAAAGTCCGCAGAATAAAGCATTGCAAGACAACGAGAACACCAGCTCACGTAGCATCAACGATTCGCCACCGTTCATCATTGCCAGCGCGAGAATAATCATTGCGGAGCCTAAAACGGCTCCTGCAGTGGCAGAAAAAATGGTTTTCATGTTTCGTTGAGTCTAGTTATCACTAAAAGATTTAGCGCGCCAGGCCTCTACTTCTTAGAGTAAGCTTGCGCACGTAATGCTTCGATATCTTTAATAGAGCGTGGAATCATGCTGGAAATAAGTTCATAACCATCTTCGGTGATTACCACAACGTCTTCTATGCGAACGCCGATTTTCTCATCCGGCAAATAAATGCCCGGCTCTACAGTGAACACCATGCCCGGCTCTAGTTTCGCTAGAAAGCGACCCACGTCGTGAGTAGCCATGCCAAGCCAGTGTGAAGTACCGTGCCACATGTTTCCGAAGCCCCGCTCGGTAATTACTTTCTGCGCAGCATTTGAAACAGCGCGCAAAGTACTGCCTGGTTTACACAACTTAAACGCAGCTTCTTGCGCATCGTAAACAGCTTGATAAACCTCGCGTTGACGCTTAGTGAATTTCTTTCCCGTCGGCCATGTTCGCGAGATGTCCGCGACGTAGTGATTATATTCTGCGCCATAGTCAATCATGATGACTTCGTTGTTACCCAACGCACGCGAATTTTCATTGTAATGCAAAGTGCATGCATTTAGCTCGGAAGCAACGATTGGTGCGTATCCGCCCTGCCCCATACCGCCTGCCATCTGGAATTCGTACATCATGCGCGAAGCTAGTTGCCATTCGTAATCTCCAGGCATGCTGCTCGACATTACCGCAGTGTGACCAGCGCCTGAAGCGACGCAAGCCATCCGCATCGCTTCTAGTTCTTCTGAAGTCTTTACTACCCGAAGCCCATCGAGTGTTACAGAAATATCTTTCACCTCGAAATCGTGTAGCTCTTTCAGCTTGTTAGCAAAACGCGCCTCGCGGTGTTGCCCCTTGTCATACGGGTTAGCCATCATCTCGCGGACGGCCGACTGCAGATTGTCGCGCGACATCATCCAGTTCTCTGCGGGCTGACGCTGCATGTAAGCGATTTCATATTTCTTACGTAAGTCGCCAAGCGCGAGACCGAAATCTGCACTATTCGCGCCAAGCTCTAAACAGTTTTTGATACCGGTTATTTCTCTTGCTTCGTCGGTATCAACCAAATCGCCCTGCCAACGCTCGGCGCCATCGCTCACTGCTGGCACGAATAAATATTCTTTGCGAGTATCGGTAGTCATTACCAAAATCGCGTTAGGCGTAGTGATTCCTGTGAAGTACCAAAAGTTATTGTCTTGGCGGAACTCGCGGTAATCTGGGTTCGCGCCCTTACCCCGAAGAATGATGACGCCAGGATCTTTATCGTCGAAATGGTCGAGGAGTTGGGAACGGCGCTCGGCATGCCATTTTGCATCGAACAAATCTTGTCCGCGACCGTCTTCTGAGTGCTGCTGCGGCAAAGCCGACAACGCAAGGGCTGCTATGGTGATGGCATTAATCATGGTCTTAGATTTTAGTCTCGCGCTACAATGTAACAACATAGATACATGGACAAGCTCTATCTCGACCACGCCGCCGCCACCCCACCTAGCGCTGAAGCCCTTGCGGCTTTTAACGCCGCCGCCACCGATTGTTACGCCAACCCCGGTTCGCTGCATCAAGCGGGTGCCGATGCGGCGCGCTTAATCGAGAAATCGCGGCGCAAAATCAGCAATTTGCTTAATGCCAGCAACTACCAGCTAGTTTTCACCGCAACGGGCACGGAGTCTAACCACCTAGGCATTCGTGGCTACGCCCAAGATGGACGCGCGCTCGTAGGCGCCATTGAGCACCCTTCTTCTCTAAATTCTGTTGAGGCGCGCGCTGGAGATAGCGCAGTCCTTCCAGTGACGGCCGATGGTCGCATTGATGTCGAGCGTTACCAAGCATTGCTCAGCGACGACGTGAAATTAATTAGTGTGCAATGGGTCAACAACGAACTCGGATGTATCCAACCCCTGCGCCAACTCATTCAGCTCGCAAGGCAGCTGGCGCCACGAGCCCACTTTCATGTCGATGCTATTCAAGCAGCTGGCAAATTTGTTCTGCATTTTGATCAGCTTGGCGCCGATAGCTATGCCGTCGCCGCCCATAAGTTTGGTGGCATACGCGGCTGCGCTGGTTTCTTTTACAAAAAAGACGGTCGCGCCCCTGAACCGACCTTTGTGGGTGGTGGGCACGAACTTGGCATTCGTAGTGGCACCGAAAACACTATGGGTATTGCAGCAATGGCGGCAGCGCTTGAACAGCGTCAAGGGATGCTGCTCGAAAACTCAAACTTCCTGCATGACTCCCGCCAAAAGCTACTCAAGGCCATTACCGAGCAATGTGACATCGAGCTGCTTGGGCCGCAAGACGAGACTTTGACCTCGGGATCCATCATCAGTTTTGTGATGAAAGGGATGCGCGCTGAACCTTTTTTGCATCAGCTAGAAACTCACGGTATTTATATTGGTAGTGGCAGCGCCTGCAATGCCCACGGCCACAGCGAATCGGCAACGTTGGCAGCGATTGGGCTAAAAGAAGAAATGCGCAACAGTGTGTTACGCATATCGTTTAGTGATTCGCTTAGCGATGCATTAGCGCTACGCATCGCCACAGCTATGGCTCTTACAGCGGCCTTCTTCAAGGACTAGCGGCCTGACACTTATTCGTAGCCTAAAACCACGTCTTCAATCACTTCGAGAGTGATGCCGCCTGCGCTAAACATTTCACGCGTCTCTTGACCAGAGTGATAACGCTTTTCGCATACCACGCGCTTAACGCCAGATGCCAGAATTAACATCGCGCATCGACGGCATGGCTCCATGCGGCAATACAAAGTTGCGCCTTCAAGCGAAATGCCGTGACGTGCAGCTTGGGCAATGGCATTTTGCTCCGCGTGGATAGTGCGCAAACAATGGTCGCTGGTATTACCCGCGGCGTCCGTTATCTTTTTCATTAAGTGACCCACCTCGTCACAGTGCGGCAAACCCGGAGGCGAGCCAACATAACCCGAACATATAATTTGCTTGCCTTGTACAACAATACATCCGCTACGACCGCGGTCGCAAGTTGCACGCTTAGAGACCTCGTGCATTAAGCCGAGAAAGTATGCGTCCCAGGTAGGTCGTTTGCTCATACTATAATTGTAGTTTGATGTTCAAAATCAGGG
>JAQWRF010000302.1 GCA_029243845.1 Planctomycetota bacterium
CGGCAAGTAAAGTGGGAACTTTGGTGATAACAAATGACGAACTAGCATAAATAAACTCGGTATCGTCGCTGAGATAATCGAATACACGCGAATCGTCGAGCTCTCCGGGTGAATCGAGCCACTGCACCGGGCTCATTAGGCCAGAGTCTTGCAATTCCACCACCCAAATCTTGATTTCTCCGAATGAGTAGCGGTCGCCAATCTTGTGATTGCTGGCAGAGTCTATCAACTTCAGGACGGTAATACCTATGGGCCCGGCGTAATGCGCTAGATAATTAGCAGCGTAAAAGCGCTGCAGCCCGGAGCCACGCGCCGCCAGCTTCACCCAATACTGTCGCGCCGCATGTTGATGCAATGCTGCGCTAGCTTGAGCGGCTGTGTCCCGTACTTGTGCGCTAGAGTCGGCAATCGTCATGGCCAGGATTTGATGCATGTAAATCACTTCGGATTGCTTCGTCGCTATCTGTAAACCAATCCGCCGTCGTATGGCATCGGTACTCTTTAACTCATCACCGATTTGGGTATAACTTAGGTTGCGCTCGGAGTGTTTGTTAGAGCTTGCAGAAATGATGTTGTGCAACTCAGTGCCAAGAATCAAGCGCTGCAAGCCATCTTGCCTTAAATATGTTTTGTATAGCTTCTCCACTCGCTTGTCGAGTTTGATGCTTGGTGGTAGGTTACTGGTTTGCGCTGCCCAGCTTTGAATAAGATCGTAACCGATTACGGACTCTGGAAAGTGCAAGGACACTTGCTCTGTTTCTTTCAGCAAGATAGAGAGTAAACCCTCTTGGCTTAGCGCTGTCAACCACTCGTCATGCGAAAACACTCCGGCTTTCCTGAGCTTTAAAAGTGGTAAGGCGCTAAGACTAAAGTCGCGAATTTCAACAACGGGATCGGCTGCGCATAGTAGACGTCCGAAAGGTGTTGCCAGTTGTAGGTCACCGACTTTGCAATCAACGGCCTCGACATGCAGACCACTTTTAGTTATGGCAATGACTGGCTGCTGGGTTGACGCTTGAATACAGCTAGCCATGACGATGGCAGAAAACAACATTACGTCATTATCGCAAAAATCATGCCAAGTTTACGATGCGGGCGGCCATCATTGCTGCGCCAAAGCCATTATCGATATTAACGACGGCTACACCAGGGCTGCAGCTGTTCAGCATCGCTAAAAGAGCGGCTAAACCCTCGTATGAGGCACCGTAGCCCACACTGGTCGGCAGAGCGATTACTGGACTAGAGACTAAGCCGGCAACCACTGAGCACAAAGCCCCTTCGAAACCAGCGACAACAATCACGCACTCGGCTGTGCGTAAGCGCACGGTTTTATCGAGGAGGCGATGAATGCCTGCCACGCCAACATCGTTGATGAGCTCGGCATTGCAGCCAAGCCAGTTGAGGGTGACAACCGCCTCGCGCGCCACAGTCAAATCAGAAGTACCGGCACACACTACAACGATATCATGCGCAAGTTCAGTAGCGCCATCGGGTAAATAACTAACGCAATTGGCATCCGCAAAGTAATCGCCATCGCCAAGCACCTCAAGGATGGCCGCTGCTTGCTGCGCCGTGCAACGCGTGAACAGTGCCTTATGTTTTGTTTCCACAAACTGCGCGGCGATAGTAGCGCACTGTTCAATGGTTTTGCCTTCGCAGTAAACAGCTTCTGGTGCACCACAGCGTAACTCGCGGTGCAAATCTAATTGCGCAACATCGCTGCTGTGAATCGCGGTCGCTGCAATTTCATCAACTGCTTGTTCAATGCTAGTGTCGTTCTCTTGTACACTCTGCAATAATTTTTGAAGTTGTTGGCGATTCATTATGCTTGGGCAAAAACGTCGAGGTTGAGGCTATCGGCTTTGTCCGCCGCAAACAATTCATATCCTAGTCCAGCGATCATTACGGCGTTGTCGGTACAGTAAGCCGGCGGGGCGAATGTCGCTTGAATGTTATGCTCCGCGCATAACTCGTCCATTATCCGCCGCAAGCGCAGGTTGCATGCAACGCCGCCGCCTACTAAGACCTGTTGGATGTCGTGTTGTTGACAGGCGCGAACACATTTGCGCGCTAGGGTACTGACTACGGCATGCTCAAAACTAGCGCACACATCGGCAGTGTGTTTGCGATCGACAATCCATGGGTCGGTCAGGCGATTGCCTGGGCCACGCAGTTTGTATAGCAATGCTGTTTTCATGCCAGAGAAAGAAAAGTCTAGGGATTCACGATTGAGCATCGGTTGTTTGAACTGAAACGATTTTGGGTCACCGTGCGCACCAGCCTTTTGAATCGATGGGCCTCCGGGATAACTTAGCTCGAGCATAGCGGCGGCTTTGTCAAGACATTCGCCCGCGGCATCATCGCGCGTTGCACCAAGCAGTTGGTGCTCGAGCGCCGAGTCGCTGCGATACAGAGAAGTATGTCCGCCAGATACTACTAAAGTTATAAAAGGAAACGTCGGTTGCTCGATGGACATTAGCGCTGCGTAAATATGCGCCTCGATATGGTGCACGCCAACAATCGGTTTTTGCCATGCATAAGCAAGCGCTTTAGCGGCAGTCACACCAATCAACAACGAGCCCATCAGGCCAGGCCGGTTAGTGACAGCGATTCCGGACAACTGTTCAGGACGCATGTTGGCCTCAGTCAAGCATTGATCGACAACAGTGCGGATAGAGCGCAAGTGCGAGCGTCCAGCTATTTCCGGAACAACTCCGCCCCAGGCCGCGTGCTCGTCGATTTGACTGTGCACCACAGAAGAAATAACTTGCTTGCCGTCGGCAACAATAGCCGCCGCGGTTTCATCGCATGACGATTCAATGCCTAAAATGAATTGCGTTTCGCTGGTCATTGTTTCAAGTCCGCTATAAGCTGCTGCGCTGCTGTATCAATCCAAGCATCCTCTGGCCTTGGGTGCTGCAAATATTCTGGGAACAACTCTGCAACTTCTGCGGCATACTTTTCAGGAACTCGAATGCGACTTGCCCATAGTTTAATGGCATTACACGTCGCGTCCGTTTGTTTTTTGAGTTCAAAGTCGGGTAACAAACCATGAGGCTTCCCGTCATCCTTAATCTTGCTTTCGATGATCTCGCCACTCGGAGTTAAGTAGTAACCCGCAGTAAACTTAATTGCGAAATCAGGGTCGCGGAAACTGAGTACTTTTTGAAAGACTCCTTTGCCGTAAGTGCGTGTTCCCATGAGTTTGGCGCGTTGGTGATCACGTAAAGCAGCGGCGACCACTTCGGACCCGGAGGCACTTAATTCATTAACCAATACAATAACCGGCAAGTCAGGATATGCGCTTAGTTGAGCATCAGCATACTTCAAATATTCATCACCAGCATGTGGACGTAATCGGCAAACTATTTCTCCACTAAGGAAATACGAAGCTACGTCAATGGCATCTTGGAGTTGCCCTCCCAAATTGAAGCGCAAGTCTAAGATCAAGGCCTGCATGCCCAAAGCGGTAAGGCGCTGCAGAGCAGAAGAGAGTTCCTCGGGAGTACTTGACGCAAAGGACTTGATACTCACGTGGGCAATACCATGTTCTGCATCGATGATGGACTCGTCGCTTACCGTAATAGATGGCACTGGCTGGCGCTTGACTTGACGCTCGACAATCTCGCCATTTAGCTTGCGAAGTTTAAGACCAACAGTGGTGCCCGGTCTTCCGCTTAATTTGGTAGTTATATTTGCAGAATCCATGGTCGAAACATTTTTACCATCAATTTCTAGTATCGTGTCGCCAGTGGTGATGCCTTGCTTTGCAGTATCGCTGTTTGGTAGGGGGAAAATAATTCTCCAGTCTTTGTCGAGCATGACTCCGATACCACCGAATAATCCGGTGGATTCTTCTTTGAAATCACGGATATCTGCTGGCGGGATGAAATCAGCGTAGGGGTCGTCGAGACTGTCGACCATGCCAGCAGCGCCAGCCAGCAACAAATCGGAACTAGATGGAGAAAAAATGGAGTGCTGCACTAGGGAATCTTGCACCAATTCTAGAGTTAGCTGTTCGCTTGGCGTGCTCAACTCGTGAAACAAGGGTGCGACAATCGCTTTGCCAACAAGAATACAGCTGAGCATCAATACTGCGCCGAGAGTCATCGAGCGCGCACAAAACACTGTGGGAGTGGCTTTGGACATAGGCAGATTGTAAGGTATAATTAAAATCTAATAATGCAAATCAGCTACCAAACCGAATTTTGTGCCGCTTACCGTTTGTACCGCGATGATTGGACTCTCGAGAAAAACCGTGAGGTCTACGGGATTTGTGCTAGCCCGAACGGGCATGGGCATAGTTACGCGTTTACCACCACCGTCAAAGGGGCGGTTGATGCCGAAACGAGCATGGTGATGGACTACGCTGCCTTAATGCGCATCGTTGACGCGAAAATAGTCCAAGCAGTCGACCATTTGAATTTAAACCTGGATATCGATTTTTTACAGGGCATCGTGCCAACATCAGAAAACCTGCTGATTGCATTTTGGCCTATTATTGCCGCAGAGTTGCCTGATGGGGTAGAAATAGCTAGTCTTTGCCTGCAAGAATCGCGCGACTTCCGCTGCGAGTACTTTGGACCAAAATCATGAGCGACCCGGCTTCTCCAGAATTAAAGACTCTCGTCGAGCATATGCTTGTGGCAATAGGCGAAGATCCCCAGCGCGATGGTTTGTTGCGCACTCCCGAGCGTGTTGCAAAAAGCCTCGAATACCTTGTTAGTGGTCATCAGCAGCAAATTGACGAAATTGTTAACGGCGCGTTGTTCAAGGAGGATTGCGACGAAATGGTTTTAGTGCGTGACATTGAGTTCTATTCTCTGTGTGAGCATCATATGTTGCCTTTTTACGGCAAGGTCCATGTTGCTTATATTCCGGATGGCAAGGTCATCGGCCTTAGTAAATTGCCGCGCATTGTTGATGTGTTCGCCCGCCGCCTCCAGGTTCAAGAGCGCATGACCGTCGAAATAGCCCGAGCAGTGCAAGAGGCCCTGGGCGCAAAAGGTGTTGCTGTCGTCTCCGAAGCATCCCATTTGTGCATGATGATGCGCGGTGTAGCTAAGCAGGCCAGTTCTACGACCACTTCCTGCATGTTAGGCTCATTCCGGTCCGATCCGCGTACGCGGGCAGAGTTCATGTCCTTGATAAGCCGCAACTAGTCTCAAGCCTAGAAAGTTGCATATATTTGCCCACGAAGGCAAATAAGTGGAGTAAACTTGGATGTTGGCTGAAAGTCAACGCCCCCCTTAACCATCCCCTTAAAGTTGTGAATTCAAAATCTGAGAGACCCACAGAGGCCTTGCTTGCTATAGGCTCCGTTGTCGCAATTCTCGCCCTGCTGCTCGTTTTGAGCGGTGGCGATGTCGGCGATAATGACACTTCGGCCTCAGCGCCAAGTGTTGAGACCGATGCTGTCGCTAGTAACGAAAGCTAGTCTTCTACCTGCTGGCGCTCACTCAAAAACGAAGTGATTTGCTGCAAGCAGTGTTCAATTGATTTCGTAGAGGTATCGACGGTTAAGTCGGCGCATTCGTAGGCCACCGTGCGGTCTTTCAATAAACCATCAAGGTGCTTCATCGCATTCGAATGGCCGCCTTCAAGGGGGCGGGTGTCGCCCTGGGCAATAACGCGCTCGAAGTGCGTATCGGCTGAAGCACTCAGCCAAACAGTGGTGCACGTGCTTAGTAGGCGCTCGTAGGCAAAATTGTGATTGACGATAGACCCGGGTAAAGCAAGTACACCGCTGTCGTTCTCACGCAACCAATCTTCGACGGCATCAGCCTCGCGCTTTAAGAAGCCATCGCGCCCTTCGATTTCAAATATCTCGCGAGTTGGCATGCCGGCTTTGTTTTCGATAGCGTCATCGAGCTCTTGAAAGCCAACACCTATTTGCGCGGCAAGCTTAGGCCCGAGAGTGGATTTTCCGGCGCCGCGAATGCCGAGTAAACAAATGCGGTTGTAGGGAATAGTGTGCACCGGCAGATCGCACAAACTGCGGAGCGTGATGCCCAGCGAGTGCGCCAACGACGCCAGCTTCGATATGGAAGGGTTAGCGCGACCCGCCTCAATCTCTACCAGAAAGCGTCTGCTGAGCAATGCCTCTAGCGAAAGGCTCTGTAGGGACATGTTCTGCTGCATGCGCAGGCGGCGCACTCGCTTGCCGAGCAGCTTCAGAAGGTGGGCGGAGTCGAGTACCATGTGCGCAATATAATGCATGGGCTTGCATTGTCAAGTAAAATATGCTTCACTATGTATCCCGTGGTCCACAGGCGACCTTGAAAATATGTCCACTAATACACAGCAAGATTCTTCGTCCGTAGTGAGCTTCCAGGTTCACCCCGATTCATACAAGCATTGGCAACTAAAAGTCGATGGTGACATTGCGCGCTTATCAATGGACGTCGACCCCGATGGCGGCATTCGTCCTGGGTATGAGCTGAAGCTAAATTCTTATGACCTTGGTGTCGATATCGAATTGGCCGACGCCGTACAGCGTATTCGCTTTGAACACCCGCAAGTGCGCTGTATCATTTTTGATAGCGCTAGCGAAAAAGTGTTCTGCGCCGGGGCTAATATTACGATGTTGCGTTCGAGTACCCATAACTGGAAAGTAAATTTCTGTAAATTTACCAATGAAACTCGTTTATACCTCGAAGACGCTTCCGAGTTCTCAGGGATTAAATCGCTTGCTGCATGTGCCGGAGCTACGGCTGGTGGCGGTTACGAATTAGCTTTAGCTTGCGATGAAATTTTGCTAGTAGATGATTCGAACTCTACGGTTTCTCTTCCTGAAGTTCCGTTGCTTGCTGTGTTGCCTGGCACCGGTGGATTAACTCGTGTTGTTGATAAGCGCATGGTGCGTCGCGATCGTGCGGATGTTTTCTCTTCGCTCGCCGAGGGCATGAAGGGTAAGAAAGCCATCGACTGGAATCTAATCGATGCCACGGCTCCATTGTCACAGTTTGCTGCTAAAACCACTGAGATGGCCCGTAATCTAGCTGATAGCGTCGATGACAAGTCCGATCGCGTCGGCGTAGAATTGAAAGCCATCGAGCCTCAATCTAGCGCAGGCTCACTGAAATATTCTATGGTTGAATTCACTTACAACGAAACAACGCGTTGTGGTGTATTGACATTGGAGTTACCTGATTCGGCCGGAACAGATGATGTTGGCGAAATATTCGCACAGGGCAGCGAGTGGTGGATGTTCAAAATGTTTCGCGAACTCGATGATGCTCTGGTGCAAATGCGCGTCAACATGAAAGGTATCAACGTTGTAAGCGTACGTGTTGTCGGCGATGTTCAGGTTGCTCTAGACGCCGATCATCTTTTAATGGCTAACCAAAAGCATTGGTTCTGTGACGAAGTTCAGTTGTTTATCAAGCGCGTGTTAAAGCGATACGATATGACTGCTAAATCGTTCTTCGCGCTTGCCGACAAAGGTACTGCTTTTGCCGGTACTTGGTTAGAGCTAGCCCTTGGTGCCGACCGTTTTTACGTGCTTGACGATGCTGACGTTACCGTGAACCTCGGAGTGTCGATGGCTAACGGTGGGCCGTATTTAATGGGCAATGGGTTGACTCGTCTCGAAACACGATTCTTAGGCGACCCTGAATTGGCAGAGACCGTCTTGAATGCCCAGGGCA
Organism: Planctomycetota bacterium; assembly: GCA_029243845.1. Lineage (GTDB taxonomy): Bacteria > Planctomycetota > UBA1135 > UBA1135 > UBA1135 > JAPKEZ01. The sequence continues at coordinate 7,650 of JAQWRF010000302.1, forward strand.
TTGTCGCGGCAGCAGATGCCGACGCACTCGGCCTTTCAACCGAATCACTGGATGAAATTGACTGGGAAGATGAGATTCGCCTCTACCTTGAAGAGCGCGCATCATATAGCCCAGATGCACTTACCGGCATGGAAGCCAACCTGCGCTATGCGGGTCCAGAAACACTAGAAACAAAAATATTTGGACGCCTCACTGCATGGCAAAACTGGATCTTCCAGCGCCCTAATGCAGTGGGTGAAACGGGCGCACTGCAGTGTTACGGTACTCCTAGCCGTCCTCAGTTTGACTATAACCGAACATAAATCATGGCAACAATCGATTACGAATCAAAAATCCCGAACAACGTTGATCTCGCTTCTGACAAGCGCTTGCAGCGTGCTCTTGAAAAGTGGCAGCCGGACTATCTTGATTGGTGGAAGCAAATGGGGCCCACCGATTTCGCAGAGAAAGATATTTATCTACGCACAGCAGTGTCGGTTGAGTCTGATGGCTGGGCGCACTTTGGTCACGTAAAAATGCCGGACTACCGTTGGGGTATTTTTCTAGAGCCGCATGCCGCCGACCGTAAAGTTTCGTTCGGCGATCACGCCGGCGTGGATGCTTGGCAAGAAGTGCCCGGAGAATTCCGCACCGACTTGCGGCGCATTATTGTTACCCAAGCCGACACTGAGCCGGCTTCCGTTGAACAGCAACGCTTGCTAGGCCATACTGCGCCGTCGCTTTACGATATGCGCAATCTATTTCAGGTGAACGTGGAGGAGGGCCGGCACCTATGGGCGATGGTTTACTTGCTACACAGGTACTTCGGCAAAGATGGTCGCAACGAGGCAGATGAATTATTGGAGCGTCGCTCTGGCAACGAAGACCGCCCACGTATTTTGGGTACCTTTAATGAACCGATTACGACTTGGCTCGACTTCTTCATGTTCGCGATGTTCACGGACCGGGACGGTAAATTCCAGCTATTGGCATTAGCCGAATCAGGCTTTGATCCTTTAGCGCGAACGTGTAAATTTATGTTAACGGAAGAAGCGCACCACTTGTTTGTGGGGCAGACGGGTATTGGGCGAGTGATTATGCGCACGTGCGAAGTTATGAACGCTTATCCAGATGCTGATGTTACTGAGCATGGGGTTGTGCCACTCGAGATGATCCAAAGGTACATCAATTTTTGGGTTAGTTCATCTACCGACTTGTACGGTGGAGAAGTGTCGTCGAATGCAGCAAACTTTTTTGCGGCTGGGCTAAAAGGTCGCTGTTACGAAGGAAAGAGGTACACCGAGCATACTGCGATGCAAGAATCTTATGTGATCGAAAAACTCGTTGACGGCAAGATTGTTAAAGAAGAAGTGCCTTTACGTAATGCACTCAATGAAGTGTTGCGCACGGATTACCTCGATGACAATCAGAAAGGCGTTGATTATTGGAATCGCATTCTGACTAAGGCAAACATAGATTTTGAGTTCTGTCTACCTCATCGTCGTTTTAACCGTGCGATAGGTATCTATGCTAATAATCGTTTTGACACGCAAGGAAATCCTTTAACGGAGGCCGAGTTCGTCGCTAACCAAGACAAGTGGTTACCTAAGGATGAAGATCGTCAGTACGTTTCGTCGTTGATGGTGTCGGTTACCGAGCCAGGAAAGTATGCCGGCTGGATTGCTCCACCGTCGAAAGACTTGAATGGCCAGGCGGCAGATTTCGATTACGTACGTTTGTAATGCGTATAGGTTGTTACTGGAAGGTGACAACTAGAACCGGAGTCAGCGCCGACTCGAAGAAGTCCCAGTCGTACGCCTGGAAATATGCAGTTACGCCACTCAGTGAAGCTGGCACGTTAATCGGCGCAGAGGTGAAGTTGCCAATCAAGTCAGATTGATCACCTGGACTGCCAATAGGCTTTGCATTGCGTAAGTTCAAATCCCAATTGCCATCTGGCGCACTATTTGAGGCACTGCCACTAGGTGTTGCCGCAGAACCATAAATGTAAACTGGACTATTAGGCAGGCCCCATTTCGTTCGAACTTGTATTTGGGCGCCCGCTTGGTTGCCATCAACAAACATTGTTACTCCTGGGTCGACAACATTACCGCCGTCGATAGTCGACGAGCGAATGAAGCCACTGCGGTCTTCAACTACTTGAAAAACGAGTAACTGTCCATCGGCAATTGTGTCAGGGATAGTGTATGTGTATTGCGCTTGGACGCCAGGGTTACCAGTGATGGCTAAAAGTTGAACATTACCGCTAATATCTAGGTTATATCCTTCGTTAGAGACAGAAGATCCTGCTTGACTACCCATGTACCAGTAAAGGTTGCCTCCGCCGCCCTGAGATAGGTTGGTGGCATTTAGATTCATATCGGTTTCCCATTCGTAATTACCTACAACTTCTAGCTCTATAGCGCCGATGTCTTCTTCAGGCGGAGAATAAATATAAACGCGGCCTGTCCCGTTGTTCGTGCCAATGGCACCCACTAAAATTTCTGATTTAGTCGATTGGTTAATGTCACCTGCAGTCGCAACAGCACGGCCTAATAGTTGTCCGCTTGAACCACTCGCAGAGTAGAGAACCGTTTGGTTGAGACTAGACATATCATAAACAGCGAAGCGGCCGTTGTCGTTGCCAGCTTCGGGGGCGCCGACAACTAAATCATAGGAGTTGTTGAAGTTTGCGTCATCCGTGATGGCAAGACTGTAGCCGAATTTTTCGCCGTTGTTGCTGCCATCCAGCGCTTGACCGGTCAACTGTGAGCCCTCCCAAGCAAAAACGGTTCCGGTCCCTGTGTTAGGAGCAGAAGCAATGAAGTCGGCGGTGCCGTCTCCGGTAATGTCGCTACCCGCTGCAACTGCGAAGCCGAGGTTGGCATCTGCTGTCGGTGATGCGTTTGCTAGAGTAGTCGATGAATGAGTTAATGCGGTATACAATACGGCTGCACCGCAATTGTTAATGTCGGCGAATGGCGCGCCAATCAACAATCCTTCGTCACCATTAATGTCGGCATAACACATGGCAAAGCCGAACATCTCGCCAGAGTTTGGGACACCATATTGAGGATTGGTGCCTGTTTCGTCAGCACCCAAATTACTGACGTCGAAGAATCTAATACTACCATCTAGTGGTTGGCCAACGAGAGGCTCTCCATCTCCAAGTGAACCTACTGCTAAATCGAGGTCACCGTCACCGTCGTTGTCTAGGGCTGCCACGCTGACGCCAAGCATTGCACCGGCATTGTCGCCCGCAAGTTCCTGCCACAAGTAAAGTTCTGAAGTGCTTGGGTCGAAGGCGTAAATATTAACAACACCAGAAAACATTCCGTTGTTGGTATTCGAGAAAGGAGATGAGGCTGCGATTTTAAGCAAACCGTCACCATCGTGCTCGCCGAGCACGCAAATACTGTAACCCATCTGCTGCCCGATGCTGCTGCCGCTGACACTAGCGATAATACTATCGTTTTTGCCGCTGATAATACTCAGCTCACCAGCACGGCGTAGGTACGAGCTCGATTGC
>JAQWRF010000305.1 GCA_029243845.1 Planctomycetota bacterium
GACACTTGCATTACCTCAAGAGAGTGAGTCAAGCGTGTACGCTGATTGTCGCCAACATGGTTAACGAACACTTGCGTTTTGTACATCAGGCGGCGAAAGGATGAACTGTGAATAATGCGATCGCGGTCGCGCTCGTAACGCGTGCGCCACGGGTCCGTTTGCTCAGCGAAAGCACGTCCGGCAGAGTTGGCAGAGTGACTGGCAGCTGAATGCAGTAGTCGCGATTCGTTTTCTTCTTTCTGTATGCGGTCCATTGGATGGAAATCATAACATTTTGAGGTATTTTCCGCTTATTTATTGACGATTTTTGTGGGAAAACATATCATTTGCGCCTGTTTTCTGTGTATCAACTTCGCACCAAAGCTCTCGCCGCCGATGCGCGCGCGTCATTCATTCTAAAACTCGAGGCCTGGGGCCAAGAGTTTGGTGGTGCTTGGGTGCTGATAAATGACGAAACACGCGTTTTCTATTTCAAAGGCGATGCGCCGCAAGCCAATATCATCGCTTTGCAGCAGTGGCCTGAAGTCATTTCCGTAGTTGCCGAAAGCGCTCCACCGTTTACCGTTAGCGAAATTGCAAACAAGCAAGTGACTATTCAAGACGCGATGTTTGGCAATGGTGCGGCAAGCATTATTGCGGGCCCATGTTCGGTCGAAGATTACGACTCCATGCTAGGTATTGCACAGAAGTTGTCCGCATTGGGTGTTCGCGCTTTACGCGCCGGCGCATTTAAGCCTCGCACTTCGCCATACGCCTTTCAGGGGTTGGGCGAGAAAGGTTTAGAGATACTGTCCGCAGTCTCAAAAGAAACGGGCATGGCAATCGTAACCGAAGTGCTTGATCCGCGCGATATCGCAATCGTTTCACAACACGCCAGCATGCTACAGATTGGCTCGCGCAACATGTCGAACTCGGCACTTCTTAAAGAAGTCGGGCAGGCGGGTATGCCGGTGTTGTTAAAGCGCGGCATGGCGTCCACGATAAAAGAGTTTTTGTTCGCTGCTGAATATGTAGCAGTCGGAGGCTGCGATGACATTTTGTTGTGCGAGCGCGGCTTGCGGCACTTCGACCCAGAGGTGCGTAACATTTTCGATTTATCTGCCATCGCGCTCCTGAAACAAAAAACGGGTTTGCCGGTTATAGCCGATCCATCGCACGGCACTGGTCGCGCCGATTTAGTACCATCAATGATGTGCGCCGCCGCCGCAGCCGGCGTCGATGGCTTCTTGGTTGAAGTTCACGATAAGCCACAAGACTCTTGGTCCGATGCCGATCAAGCTTTAAGCGTCGAGAACTTTGCGCAAACCTTACCGCGACTAGAAGCAGTATTGTCTGTGTTTGACAAAACCCTTAATCCTCTCTTAGCAAAATAACTTTAATGATCCGAGCCAAATACATAGCTGGAAACTGGAAGATGCACTTAACAAAGCGTCGCGCTTCAACTTTAGCGCGCGATATTGTTGCAGCTACAGATAGTGCCGACTCTGCCGTCAAAGTAGCAGTATTCCCCACTTTCGTGCACCTTGACCATGTGCGTCGTAATATCCGTAACAGTAATGTTATTTTGGGCGCGCAAAATTGCTACGGCAAAAAAGAGGGCGCTTTCACTGGCGAAATTTCGCCATACATGTTGCGCGACATGGGGGTCCAAGTTGTAATGCTCGGTCACTCCGAACGTCGACACATCTTTGGCGAAACCGACGAGATGATTTTTGAAAAAGTGAAAATCGCGTTACGCGCTAAGATCGATGTCATGCTGTGTGTTGGTGAAACACTAGAAGAACGCCAGGCCGGACAAACATTCGAAGTGCTTGTTCGCCAACTTAAAGTTCTTAAGGCTGTCAAGCCTACACAGTCTTCACGCATCACCATTGCTTACGAGCCTGTCTGGGCGATTGGCACTGGCGAAACAGCAACGCCGCAAATTGCTCAAGAAGCACACGCCGAATGCCGCCGCTTAGTCGGAAAAGTTCTTGGTGACGATGCGGCCCAGCACATACAAATCCTTTACGGTGGCTCAATGAAAGGCAGCAATGCTGCCGAGCTTCTGTCGCAACCAGACGTCGACGGCGGCCTGGTGGGTGGCGCATCACTTACTGGCGACGACTTCTCTCCAATCATTAATGCCGCACGCGCATTAAGTTAAACAACGCATACCATGCAATTCTTACTTTACACA
>JAQWRF010000351.1 GCA_029243845.1 Planctomycetota bacterium
TCGCAATTAATGAAACAATTCCCGAACCTGGTTGGAGTGGGACGCGTTGTGCTAGATGACCCCCTAGTAAAGGTTTTTGATCGTCAGGGCAAACCTATGGCGCTAAAGAGCGATATCTTATAAATGCAGCATCACTCAAGCTCGACGGACGGCACCTTTGGTTGGCGACTAGTTGAGTTGGCGTGCCTAGGGCTGTCGGCAGTAGCTCCCGAGTTTATTTCGCCGACCCAGGCGTTGTTGGTGGCTTTAAGCATTGAGCTGCTGCGTGGCCACTCTGCAACAACGCGCCATGTTCTGGTGTTATACGCGATAACATTCACGTTGCAAATGTTACGCGCCGACAGTTCATGGTGGCACGCCGCCATTCTTTGTGGCGCAGCAATCATTCTGTTACCTATTAGTGAACGACATCCGAAGTTGCGCACCGCCGGCCTTTACTATTTGTGCATCACCGCTATCTTCGCAATCCTTAGCGCCACTGGCTTACAGCACGGCTTGCCATCCAGTAATTTATTTGCTTCTTTTGGTGTCGACCACGCATCGTCCGAGCAAACGATTTTATTAGGTAATCAAGTCAGCGCGGCATTCGCCAACACATGCTTGCCGCTGCCGCACCACTTCGCGCCGTATCCACTTGATACCAGTCATGATATTCAGCAACAAGCTTTATTTGCATTAGCAATACTGCTTGCGCTCGCTGTTGTCGCCACGCGTCGTGACTCAATAAAGATAACCGCCGCCGTCTTTGTTCTAACGGCAACTTGCTTCGCTTATTTCTCGCCACCGACCACCGCGCAAATATGGATACCATCCGCAACAGAGGGGTGGATGGTTTTCGAGGTGCAAAGTGATGGTGGGGTGGTGGTGCGTGAAGCTGGCGCCGACGAAGGGCTACCTACGACAGATTTGGCAGTTATCGAGCGTCATCCTCTTGGCGTTCCAGTAGATACCGGCTCTACGCAATGGACACGTATGCTAGAATTGTGGTCTCTAGCGCGTTGCGAAGACGTAGCCGAGCATAACTCTCTGCATAACAGATATTTAGGCTCGATACGCTATTCGGTAGACGCCAACGGTTATCTTGTGATTGCGCCCTTGCCCTAAGCATAGTTTCGCACTACAATATCCGACCCTAATAAGCGGATGTCCCGCTTCATCAGTTAGATGCGTCCTACTACATCACATTTAAATTCAACAACCATCGCCCGTGAGTGGCACATGGTTGACGCTGAAGGCGTTACTCTTGGTCACATGGCAACTAAAATTGCTATGGTACTCATGGGTAAGCACAAGCCTACAGTTTCCGAACATTATGATTGCGGCGATAACGTTATCGTTGTTAATGCAGCCAAGGTTCATGTCTCAGGCAACAAATCTGAGCAAAAAGCATATGTTCACCACACAGGTTACCCTGGTGGTCAACGTTCTGTTCCATTTGCCAAGATACTTGATGAAAAGCCAGAAGAAATCGTAATTAAAGCTGTTAAGCGTATGATGCCAAAGAATAAGTTGGGCCGTCACATGCTAAGCAAACTACACGTTTATGGTGGTGCCGAGCATCCTCATGCAGCGCAGCAACCACAAGCTTTAAGCATTCAATCTAAGAATTAAACAATAAAGATGACTGAAAATACAATAACCCCAACCGAAGAAGTCACAGTAGATATTGCTGTAGAAGAAATTCCTCAGGTTGACCCTACAGGTCGCACCGGCGATGCAGCCGCCAACGGTTTTTACTGGGGCACTGGCCGTCGTAAAAACGCTGTAGCTCGTGTTCGCATCCGTCCTGGCAAAGGCGAAGTCGTCGTAAATGGCAAGCCACTTGACGTGTACTTTGACCGTGCAGTCGATCACACGGAAGCGCTTTCACCATTGGTAACACTTAAGTCGTTAAAGAAAGTCGACGTTTTTGTTAACACTCATGGTGGCGGAATGACTGGCCAAGCTGGTGCCATCCGCATGGGGCTTGCACGCGCATTGTTCGTCTGCTACCCAGATTCACATGGTTTGCTTGCTGCAGCCGATCACTTCACACGTGACTCGCGAATGGTCGAGCGTAAGAAGTACGGTCGTCACAAGGCTCGTCGTGGACATCAGTGGGGCAAGCGCTAAACCGCTTATTTCCGCTCTCAAAACAAGGTTGGCTTTTTCGCCAACCTTGTTTTTTTATTCCCTACGCTTGGGATTGGTCGCAGGTTGTTGTATTCTAGGGGCGGTAAATAACGACATGGCAGGACACTCACACTGGGCAAACATTCAACGCACTAAGTCTAAAGAAGACGCAAAGCGTGGTAAAGTATTTTCGAAATGGGCGAAGCACCTTATGGCTGCGGCGCGTGAAGGCGGGAGCGATCCGGCGATGAACCTCAAATTGCGTTATGCCGTTGACCATGCCAAGGCTGATAACATGCCTAAAGATTCTATTGAGCGTGCCATCAAAAAAGGCGCCGGAGAGCTTGAGGGGCAGGTCCTTGAAGAGGTAATGTACGAAGGCTACGCTCCGGGTGGTGTAGCAGTAATGATTGAAACTCTGACGGATAACCGTAATCGCACCGCACCCATCGTGCGTGCAGCGATGTCGAAGCGTGGCGGCTCGATTGCGAATAATGGCACGGTAAGTTATATGTTCCATCGCAAAGCCGTGTTTGCGTTAAGCCGCGAGGGCGTCGACGAAGAACAGCTCCTAGAAGTGGCACTTGAAAATGGTGCCGAAGATGTCATGACAGACCAAGAAGAGATCTTTGGCGTCGAAGGCCCCACCGAATCATTCATGGAGTTAACCCAAGCCTTTGAGGCTGCTGGTTATAAGGTTTTAGACGCAGCGTTGCGTTATATTCCTGACAACTACGTTGCTGTTGACGAGCCCACAGCTAATTCTTTAGAAGCCATCATCGATTTACTCGAAGACGACGACGATATCCAGGCCGTTCACCATAACGCCGAATTCCCATCATGAAAACCCCAACACGCCCACTGTTCGTTTTGTCCGCTAATGCTGATGTCATCGCTGCTTGTAACGAGGCGGCTGATCTCGCTGGCGCTGCCGTTGCTAGCGTGAGTGTTTGTGACGCGCTCTCTAAGTTAGAAGGCGGTAACTTTGATGGGCTGGTAGTCGTCGACCCGGCGTTTATGGCACCTCTTTCGATTCACGAGTTTACTTTGAACTTCTTGCGCGAACATCGCGCTTTGTTGTTCCTTTTGACTCCAGGCGATGCGCATCACGCCGACGGCTTAGCGCGTTTCGTTGGTGCTCAAGCAGCTATCGCTATGCCTGTAGACGCTGCGAACCTTGCCGACCACTTGGCTTCACCGTTTGGCGCACCTACGGCATTACGCCCTGATCCTTTGCCGACTGCCGATACTACGGCTTTGTCTGAATCGCTAAACGAGATACTCAAGGGCCGCGAGCCACAATCGCGCGAGCGTTTTCTAGAAGCAGTAGCCGATTCAGAAACGGGTTTGCATACTCCTGAATTCTGGCAGCACCGTCTCGAAGAAGAGTTCAAGCGTTCTGCTCGATTTAGATTTCCATTGGGCTTAGCGGCTTTCAGCTGGGAAGGCGAGATCAGTCAAGATGTACTCCTCGAACTTTCAGGTTTGTTGTTGCTCGATACACGTGATGTTGATGTAGCTGCACATGTTGCTGACCATTCTTTAGTTGCGATGTTACCGCACACCGGCCCTGAAGGCACGCGGATGTTCGCGGAACGCGTTATGAAGTCCATCGCAGAGCACAACCTGGTCGATTTGCTCGGCGAGTCTCTCGAAATGATTTCAGCTACTGCAGTGGCACCCGATGCGTCATTAGTAAACTCGAATGCGTTTTTGGCGCAAGTGCTTCCTAGCCAAGATAGCCTCGAGCTCGAACTCTAAGACTGCGGCGCTTCGATAAAGTCGGCTATTTTCCATTCACTAGCGATAGTAAATGAAGAGAGCTGTTCGTTGTCAGGCAAGCTACGAATGATTGGATCGCTGATGTCAACGATTAAGCGTTTGCCTTTAGCGTCAATAAAGTTACGCGGTGCAAAATCAATCTGTGCACCGAAGCTTCCCTCGCCCGACTCTAGCGAGAAATAATGTTGTGCGACGCAAACCGTGCCAATAATTCGGCTATCGTTGTATCCCCACCAAATCAAAACTTTTCCGTCGCTAAGAGTTTCGCTAGACATCACTTCTAGCTCAAAGGCATATTTGCGCGTGCTACCAAGTTGCTCATCAAGCTGCGGACGGCTAATCAGGTAGGCATCGAAGGTGGCGCCGTAATTGCGTTTTAGCTCGCGCGCAAAGCAAGTATATTCGGCCTGGGCTGCGTCGTTCGACAGAGCGGCGAAGAAACTTTTAGCGCATTTTTCGGCTGAACTGAAGTCTGGGCGCTCGACTAAAGCCTGCGCTGCTTGTGGGCATGATTGACACGCAGACAAGAAAAGAGCAACTAAGCTCAGTAGAAGGGTAGGCAGAGGGGCTCGCACTCTTTTATATTGGTGTATTCCACATGCTTAAGCAATCCCTTTACAGCAAACTCTTAACATCCGCTTTATTGCTGATGCCGCTCGCATGCAGTCCACCGCCTGCGCAATCTAGTGATTTGCAGTTCGGCAACACTTTGCAGTCGCTTGGCACTTTATGGGCTGGAGAGCGCGTGACTCTTCGCTTTGATTTCATCAACCACCGCGATGTGGCCGCGATAATCAGCCGTATAGAGACGAAATGCGGATGTCTTAGCCCCCGCGTATTTGTAGATGGCAAGCAGCGTAACCTTCCGGTGTCACTAAATGCCGGCGAATCTGGCTACGTCGAAGTCGAGTTTGATACGGCGGGCTTTAAAGGCACAAAAGAAACCGGCGCGAATATTTACGTGTTGGGCTCTCAGCAACCCATATCGCTCGACGTTAGTGCCTTTCTCCGCAGTTGGTTCAGTCAGCAGCCATCACGTATCGTTTTTGACGAAAGCGATGGCTTGAGTGAACAACGCATGACAGTGGAGTTTACTGGGCAACAACCCTTTGTCTTTAGTGAGGTAATCTCAGTCTCTCCACCTTTGCAAGTTCATTTAATTGCTGGTGCGCAGCCATCGGTCACGCAAAGTGTCGAATTAGTCTTGCCGCCACAGTCAAGGCAAGGCACGCAAACTGCCACCTTCAGTCTTCTCAGTGACTACGATGGCTTTCGTACCGTATCGATGGTGCGTTACTCGACCACGCCGCCAATCTTTACGGTGCCAAATGGCAAGTTATTGCTTGGCGAGGTGCCCGCTGCAATGGCGAGTTTTGCTGCAGTAGACGTTGGCGCAAATACCGGAACACTTGAGATGGTGGGGGCTGTTATTGATGGCATCGAAGTGAGCTCCGTACGCATTCAAGAACTAGAAGATGGCAAGCGCTTTCGAATTCAGTTGTCCATTACTCCGCCGACCGATGGTGGGGCTTTTGCTGGCGAGTTGGTTATTGATTTAATTCACCACTTTGATGGGAAAACAGTGCCCGTAAGCCGTAAGATTCAAGTATTCGGTGTTTCACCCACCACCCATTTGTAATGAAGTACATGTTCCGTTCCGTTTTGATTGTTGCCAGTTTGATATTGGCAGCCTGTAGCGATGGTTCTCCTGATGGCAGCCCCTCCCTGAGTGACCTGAAATTCGAGAGAATCGATAGCGATCTTGGTGAGGTTTACCAGCAACATACCTACGACCTCGATTTCCCTTTTGAAGTCGACGGTGACGATGCCATCGTCATCTCTGCAATCGATACTTCGTGTGGCTGTACGGATGCTTTCATTTATCCAGCTTGGGATACCGAAACTTATGGCGATGTCTGGCCGCTTAATCAGCCCATCCCTGCGGGTGCGAAAGGCTCTGTTCGGGCCACCTTTGACGGCTCACGCTATAAGCGCGACAAATCCTCAACAATCACTTTGCGTGGCAACTTCTTGGAGCGCAAGGCGACTCTTGGTGTAAAGGCTTTCGTAAAGCCGGTGTTTGATGTGCAACCGCAAAACATTAACTTCGGTGAAATAATCACTTCGGCTCTGATTGAGAAATCTTCTGAAAAGATGATTACCGTTACGGCTATGAAGGGTTACGAAATTGAGCGTTGGGTGCGTGTTCCTACCGGAGTTGAAGTGAATCCTGTTGGTGAAGTGACGGAATTAGAAGGTGGCGCTGTTTCACAACAATATCGAGTCGCCATTAATTCAAATATAGCATCGGGCCCAATGGCTTCTTCTGTTGATGCCGAGACTTCACTTGGTGTAAATTTAACTTTCACTGTGGCTGCTAGGATTTTAGGGCCAGTGCGTTATGCACCCGCGCAGCGAGTCGCTTTCGGCATCTTTGACGAGGGGCAGCGTAAGCATCGCACCGTCAAACTCGAGTCAACCCGAGGCGCTCCGAATATGCCTACGCCAACAGCCGAAATTGTCGGTGGTGCAAAAGACGCGATTGTAATCGAAGAGATTGCGCCAACAGAGGCGGGTTACCAAATAAAGATGATAATCGCCGAAACCGTGCCTCCCGGAAACTATAACGGTTTATTGAAGATATCGTATCCAGGCAACCCCGATTACGAACAACATGAAATGCGAGTAAACGCGCGCATCCGTAAAAAGTGAGAAAGAAACTAGGCGAAATGCTGCGCGAAAGTGGCGCAATAAGCGAAGAACAGCTTCGTGAGGCTTTGGCCGTGCAGAAGCAACGTTCGGTCTTGCTGGGCGAGCAGCTGATTGTGCAAGGTGCTTGTGGCGAAGGCGTGGTCTATCGGGCGTTGGCCAAGCAAGCATCCATGGCCTATGTGAACCTAGAAAAAAGCACTCCCGCTGAGCACATCACCTCGTTGCTCGCAAAGCAGGCAGCCTATGAATTGATGTCCCTGCCAGTTGCTGAAAAAGACGACGCCTTGTTGGTAGCAATCAGCGACCCACGGCAAGCGGTGGCCGTCGATACTTTGAACTTTTTGCTTGAGCGTGAAATTCGTTTGGTGATTGCATCGCCAAGCCATTTACGCGCTGCGCTTGAACGCGCTTACGGTCCCGACGAATCATCACCGGCACAGCAGCCGCTTAGTGGTGGTGGGCAGCATGATGAAGCTCCTATTGTCCGCTTAGTAAACAGAATGTTTGCCGACGCGGTAAAGCAGCGTGCCTCTGATATTCACATTGAGCCATTCGCCGATCGTGTGCGCATTAGATTTCGCATCGATGGTAAATTGGTGATTGCCGATGAGCACCCAACCGAGGTGTTTGCGCCATTGATTTCGCATGTCAAAGTGAGCGGTGGTCTCGATATCGCAGAAAAGCGCCGTCCTCAAGACG
>JAQWRF010000365.1 GCA_029243845.1 Planctomycetota bacterium
AAAGTTGCTGAGAGTTCTGCTGGACATGACCTTGGCGATAAGCGAAGATTTCTGCTTAAGGTTCTGCTGTAATAAACCACTGTAGTCCACATTAGACGGACAGCTAGATTCGCAAGCATGACATTGAACACAGCGGTCGAGTGCAGGTTGGATATCCTCAATCGACAGGCGTTCCTCGTGTGCCGCACGCATCAGCAATAAGCGGCCGCGCGGCGAATCACTTTCAATGCCCGTAGCGCGATAGGTCGGGCATGTTTCGATGCAGAGTCCACAGTGCATGCAGGCGTCGATAGCATCGAAAGCGGAATCGCCACAAGGAGCGTTATTCAATGGTGAACCTCTCGCCGTTGGGGCACAAGGCCAAGCATAATTGTTCGAAATGGGGCAATGCAAAATCGTTGATTGCCGAACTAGGGTGGTGCCAGCTATTCCAATCGAAGTCGGAGTGTGGAGGAGAATCAGGTCGCGAATGCATCGCAGTAAGACCCGGCGCATCGTTGAATTTGCGCAGTAAATTGAGTGTCGTTCTTTCGCCGACTTCATGCTCGACCGCCTCAAGGTAATCGCGGCGCAATTTAAAATGGCTGGCTAGAATAATGTGCTGAGGCCCATCAGCAATCGCTGACATCGGCTGCAACGCATAATGTGAATAAGTTAAATAATCTGCAAGCGTAATACGATAGTAATACAATTCTTGTCGCAGTGGACGTAATCGTAAAGTCAGTGTGTTGCATTTTGCGAATCGCATACCGCTACCTATTAATAAACGGCTAAGGTCATATCCCGCAACGGATTTTACCACTTTGGCGCCTGTGTCGATGTTTTTACCGTCCGCTAACAGCCAGTTTCCTGCCAATACTTGATCGCGTAAGTAACCATAGGCACCTTGCCACAAATTGTGGTGGCGATGCATAAATAATTGGCTGAGTGACATGCTGCTAGCAGGATCGTACAGCACTCCGAGCATTAAGGCATGCTCCTTTAGTTCTCGCTGTAAGTCGGCGACGGACATTTCGGCATCAACCACTACTGTTTGGTCCGCGCGTGATAAATCGATAATACTCATCGGGAAACATCTCGGCTATGCCTGTGGAACGCTTCGGCGCATCCGCCGCCAAGCGGTAACCCACGGTTCGGGTTAAGCAGTTGCTGCGGATTGAATCCGTTACTAATACGTAGCATGATGTTGATTTCTTCAACGCCATATTGCGCTGCTAACAAATGTTGCTTTTCAAGACCGACTCCGTGTTCACCGGTGATGGAGCCACCTATATCTAAACATCTTTGCAAGATTTCACAACCAGCGTCTTCTACATTCTTCGACTGTAATGCATCGCCACCATCGTAAGCAAAATGTGGATGGATGTTTCCGTCACCCGCATGGAAGAGGTTGGCGCAGGGTAGTTCATAGCGCTGGGCAACCTCGTCGACAAAGCGCATAATCTCAGACAGCTTTGATGGCGGTACCACACCATCCATGACATATGAGTCCGGCGCTAACTGGCCTAAAGCACCCCCGGCATTTTTGCGCCCTTTCCATAACAAGGCCCTTTGCGCTGGCGTAACCGCCATTTTGAGGCTGAGTGCTCCGGTGCGGCTGAAGCACTCTTCGGCCAATGTTTGTTGTGACTTTACGTAGTCACTATCGCCCTCAATCTCGACAATCAAAATCGCTCCAGCATCGCGCGGCATTCCTGAGCGGTAAAGAGAATCTTCAACGGCATGAATCGCTTGTTGATCCATCACCTCGAGAGCTGCGGCTTCAATGCCTTCTTCTACGATAGCGCTAACACAGTCACAAGCATTCTCGATACTTTCAAAAGATACCAGCGATGTTCGAACGGCTTCCGGTAGGGGAGTTAAGTTTAAATGGATCTCAAGCGCAATGGCTAGAGATCCTTCGCTGCCACAGAATAATCCGCGCAAGTCGATGCCGTCATTGCCGTGCGCTGGGTGCCCCCATGTTTCTACGCTGCCGTCTGCTAGTACAACTTTTACTTGACGAACGTGGTTAGTGGTAGAGCCATGTCGGAAACACATCGGGCCGCCAGCATTCTCCGCGACGTTGCCACCAATCGTGCAAACCGATTGCGATGCGGGGTCTGGTGCGTAGCGCAAACCATATTGCGCGACATGTTGGCTTACACGAGCATTAACGACTCCGGGTTCGACAACAGCCAGGCGACTTGCAGCATCAACTTTAAGGATGTTATTCAGGCGGTTGAGTCCGATGATGACACCGCCTTTCGGGACAAGAGCTCCCGCTGACAATCCTGTCCCTGCACCGCGCGCGGTAAAGCAAACATTTGCAGCTGATAAAATCTTCACACAATCCACAACTTGTTGTTGATTATTGGGAAGCACTACCGCCGCCGGCTCACAGCGAAATAAGCTTAGGGCATCCGATTCATAGGCCAGCAAATCAGCAGCACTAGTGAGAAGGTGTTCTTTACCAACAATTTTTGACAATTGTGGTAGCCACTTCATGAATCATTGACACTTATTTTTGGCAGCCATCGCGGCGTGCGTTCTTTATAACGCGTGTAGCCATCGCCAAAACTAAGTTCGGCATCACGCTCTTCAATAGGCGCTACAAATGCAATCCAAAGGGTTAGGATTACCATAAGTAGTAAGCGGTCGGCGCTGACTTCTGGCATAGCCCATAGCATTAAAACAATACCTAAGTTCATAGGTTGGCGAATAAGCGAATAGGGTGGCAACGCAACAAACT
>JAQWRF010000375.1 GCA_029243845.1 Planctomycetota bacterium
CCAAGCATCGCCAAGAGTTTCTTTGACCATTACCAAATAATGCAAAGCTAATTTCGCTGACGAAATTCCGCCAGCAGGTTTCATGCCGACCATTTTGCCAGTTTTCAGATAGTGATCGCGAATACACTCGAGCATCACCAAAGTCACGGGCATCGTCGCCGCCGGAGCCACTTTACCAGTAGAGGTTTTAATAAAATCGCCGCCAGCCGCAATCGCTAGTTCTGAGGCACGCCGCACATCATCGTAAGTCTCAAGCTCACCCGTTTCGAGGATGACTTTTAGATGTGCTTTTCCGCAAGCCGTTTTAATCGCGGAAATCTCGTCGCTTACTTTGCGGTATTCGCCAGCCAAAAAAGCGCCGCGGTTAATCACCATATCGATTTCATCTGCGCCGTCGGACACGGCTTGTCGCACTTCTTGCAAACGCAGCTTTATCGGTAGCTGTCCGCTAGGAAAAGCTGTAGCCACGGATGCAACATGAATGCCGCTACCGCGCAATTCTTTTTTCGCCAACGCTACCCATGAAGGGTAAACACAAACGGCTGCCACTTGTGGAGAGCTGATATGTGGGTCCGGCGACATCGCCTTAGCGCACAAGGCACGCACTTTCTCGGCGGAGTCTTTGCCCTCGAGAGTAGTCAGGTCAATCATTGATGCGACCATATGCAAACCCTGCAATTTCGCAGCACCTTTCAATGACCGCGTAGTAAAGGCAGAAGCCCTGGCCTCAATCGCTACTTTATCAATGGTTCTTCGACTCATAATCTATACGTCTATGTTAATGTATCAGCAGATAATGTAAACAATGGAAGTCGCCTTACTTAATCACCCCATCGTCGCCAGCCTGCTCACCCGCCTGCGCGACAAAAACACCTCTTCGGTTGAATTTAGAATTATTGTGCGGCAACTCACGATTTTCTTAGGCGTGGACGCAACCAAAGATTTGGCTTGCCGTGAGAAGGTCGTTGAGACTCCGGTTGCCGAATTTAGAGGCGTTGAAATGGATGCGTCTATTGCGATTGTGCCGGTACTACGCGCGGGGCTGGGCATGGCTGAGCCCTTATTCGAGTTGATACCGCAAGCAGAAGTGCGTCACCTTGGCCTATTTCGTGACGAAGTTACCCTACAGCCGGTTACTTACTATCAAAAGTTAGGGGATAAGCCAGCAGATGTTTGTTTACTGGTGGATCCGATGTTGGCAACCGGCGGCACTGCGATTGCCGCTATTGATATCCTCAAGAAATGGGGTGCGACCGATATTCGTTTCTTGGCCATACTTGCTGCCCCTGAAGGCATTGCCGCGGTCGAAGCAGTGCACCCAGATGTGAAGATATGTCTCGGTGCGCTCGATGAACGTCTAAACGAGCAGGGTTACATCGTCCCGGGGCTCGGAGACGCTGGAGATCGCCAATACAATACCCTGTAAGAGTATTGCATTACTCGAATTAAACATTACACTAATAGTGTGGTTGCACCCGAGTTACATTTTGGCACTGATACGCCGTTCACTGAACGCGAGCAGAGTGCTTTATCTGACTTTTGGCAAGTTTTAGAAACTAGCGGACATCAAGACGCCGAGCACTTTCAAAAGTTGTGCGCCAAGCACATCGACCGCATCCATTCTATTCGCGACTCGCTTGAATCTTTTCCGGCAGTGCTCGAAGAGAAATCACTGGGGCGGCGCGAGCGATCGCTGTTCACGTTGGT
>JAQWRF010000377.1 GCA_029243845.1 Planctomycetota bacterium
CCGCAATCTGGTTTACAGGTGCGTATGTTCACTAACGATAAAGATCTTGCGCAAAATGTAACGGACATGGCGCTGCAATGTCCGCCGCCGCGCAAAGCGGATTCAGAAACGATCATCATGGGTCCTGCTGAGGTCGAAGAAAAGTTCGGTCTGCCGCCAGAGATGATGGCGCAGTACCAAGCTTTCGTTGGTGACAGCTCGGATAATATTAAAGGTATGCCAGGGGTGGGTCCCAAGCGTGCGACTACTTTGCTACAGAAATATGGATCACTGGAAAAGGTTTTAAGTGACGGACCCGAAAACGAGAAAGGTAAGCTGGCCGAGAACTTAGCCGCTCATGCTGACACCGTGCGCCACGCCTTGAAGATGGTAACTATGGTTACCGATTTAGATTTGGGCGACTTCGACGATTTAGTGCCCGGCGAGCTACACGGTGAAGATCTGCAAGCTTTCTGCAAAGACCATTCCCTGAATACTTTGGGCGATCGCTTCGCCGAAATGGCCGCCATCGATAATGCCAGCGAGGCCGAGAGCACTGAGATTGCCACCGACTACGATGACTCACGTAATTACCAATGCGTGACGAGCACCGAGCAACTGGTTGCTCTAGAAAAAGAAATGCGCGCGGCTAAAGCCTTCGCTTTCGATACCGAGACTACTGCTATTGATCCGATGTTGGCCAAACTGGTTGGCATGTCGTTTAGCTGTAAGGCTGGCACTGCATATTACGTACCATGCATGGGTTCACAAGCACCCAAAGGCCCGGACGGCAATAGCGCTGTCGCATTCTTATCTACATTGTTGGCCGATGTCAGCATCGAGAAGTTTGGGCAAAATTTTAAATACGATGCACATATCATGCGCCGTCACGATGCACCCGTTAGCGGATTTAGTTTCGACACAATGATTGCACATTCGCTACTCGACCCGCTGAATAGGCACAACCTAGACGCGATGGCCTTGCAGCATTTCAACATCAACAAGATACCGACTAAAGAGTTACTCGGTACTGGCAAAAACGCCCTAACCATGGATTTGCTGCCCGTAGATGTCGTGAGTGAATACGCTTGCGAAGATGCCGACGTCACGCTGCAGCTAACTTTAAAACTTCGCGAGCAAATTAAAGAGCAAGGCTTTAGCGCATTATTCGATAACGTCGAAGTGCCGCTCGCACATGTGCTGACTGAGATTGAAGCCAACGGTGTTAAGCTTGATTCCTCGCGCTTAAGCGATTTGCGTTTGCGTCTCGCCAAGCGTCAACAACAACTCGAGACCACCATCTTCGATATTGCTGGGCAAGTGTTTAATCTAAACTCGCCAAAGCAACTGGGACCCATCTTATTCGAGCATCTCGAGATACAAAAAGAGCGGGCGCGTATCCGAGTAGGCAAGACCAAAACAGGATACAAGACGGATGCCGCTACTCTAGAAAAATACGCGGGCATTGAAATCGTCGACGCGATTTTAGATTACCGTAAGACGACCAAGTTGATGACTACTTACGTCGATGCGCTGCCCACTTATATTCATCCGCAAACTGATTGCGTCCACACTTCTTTTAATCAGGCCTTAGTAGCAACAGGACGTTTGTCTTCGTCTAACCCCAACATGCAAAACATTCCGATTCGCAGTGAAGAGGGGCGAGAGATTCGCCGGGCTTTTGTGCCACTGAAGCCTGATTGGGTAATGATGTCGGCTGATTACTCGCAAGTCGAGTTGCGCGTGGTTGCGCATTTGTCCGGTGACGAGTCGTTGATTACCGCTTTCAATAACGGAGTCGACATTCACGCTCATACCGCGGCTGCGATTAATGGCATTGAAATTGGCGATGTCGATTCCGAAATGCGCTCAAAAGCCAAGGCCGTCAACTTCGGCATTCTTTACGGCATGGGGCCGCACCGCCTCGGCCAACAAACGGGCATGAGTTTTTCGGAGGCACAAGACTTCATCGATCAATACTTCGAGGCCTTCCCCAAGGTGCGTGAATGGATTGACGCTACTCTTGAAACGGCGCGCAACGAAGAGCAGGTCTCGACATTGTTCGGGCGTATTCGCCCTACTCCAGACGTTAATTCGAGCGACGGCCGCGTACGGTCTGGCGCCGAGAACATGGCGGTCAATACTCCCGTGCAGGGTTCGGCCGCTGATTTAATCAAAATGGCGATGATTAATGTCAGCAATGCGATGCGCGACGAGAAGCTCGAGGCACGGATGATCTTGCAAGTGCACGACGAATTAGTTTTTGATTGCCCAGCTGCCGAACTAGAAAAATTACAGCAGTTAGTCCGTAGAGAAATGGAGCAGGTCTACGATATGCTCGTGCCCTTGAAAGTTGACATCGGCCATGGACTAGACTGGTCCGCCGCCCACTAAAATGCCCCCGACTCTAAGCGCCCTTTTCATCCTCGGCATCTTGCTCGCAAGCGGCATGTTCGTAGGCTGGCTGGCGTATAAATTTAAGTTACCGACTCTAACCGGCTACCTGGCCGCTGGTGTCGGCATCAACTACTTTGCGCATCACATTGGCGTCGAACATGAAAGCCTCGAGACTTTGCGTCTACCGATTAACGATTTTGCGATGGCATTAGCGCTGTTCGTATTAGGCGGTCAGTTCAAGCGACGCCCGGGGGTCAGCCATAACAGCGAACAACCCGCGACTATGATTCGCGCGTCGCTGACGGAATCGCTATTTACTTTCACAATAGTTGGCGTGTTGTGCACCGTCGCTATGCACGACATTAAAGGCGGTATCCTGCTTGGCGTGCTTGCAATCGCCGTCGCCCCGGCCAACACTCTTGAAGTTCTACACGAGTACGGCGAAATAGGTCGCGCGACACGTACTTTGAAAACGCTTACGGCGTTATCCAATGTTTGGGCAATTTTCGCCTTCGAATTAGTGATACTGTTATTTATAGCTATCACCGGAGCTAGTGACATTGGCCTTAGCGGTCCGATATGGGACGCCGCCGGTTCGGTGATCTACGGCCTGATTGCCGGTCACCTGCTCATCCTTTTTCAAGAGCGACTCGGCGCCGGCAATTATGTCGTGCCGTTGCTAGTAGTTATCTTACTAACCATTGGTTTCTGCGAGCTAACTGATGTGCCGCACATGTTGGCCTTCTTGGCGACCGGAGCAGTGGTTGCCAACCGCTCGTCCTTTTTCGACCACATCACCGGGGCAATGGAAGGTTACGCGAAGCCCGCATTCGTGTTGTTCTTCGTGCTAAGCGGCAGTCACTTGCAGTTTGATGTGATGAGAGACAATTGGCTCGTTGTTGGGCTCTACGTCTTAGGCAGAGTGATTGGCAAAATACTTGGCACCCATGTTGGGTTCAATGGTTTTAAATCAACACCGAAGCTATCTTCCGCGAAAAATCCACCTATTGGTCTAGGCTTACTTTGCCAAGCTGGCGCAGCTATCGCACTTGCGGGTTATGTCTCGCGCTACAACGAAGAGCTGTCTGAGACCTTACTCGCAATAATCCTTGGCTCAGTTGTTGTCTTCGAATTAATAGGCCCTCTACTCGTTAAGCGCGTTGTCATTTCTGCGGGTGAGGTCGACGTCGGCCACTTGCTTTCGCGAAGCCAATACAGCACTAGCAGTTCAAGTTGGTTTAAGGCCATTAAGCGCACACTATTCGCGACGCAAAATCTCATTGCCAGTGACCCTAACGAAGTCTTCGTTCGCGACATCATGAAGCCAAGCACCGGCGCTTTGCAACGCAACGACTCGATGGACAAGATCTTGTATTTTGCAAATCATTCGCCGTTTAACCATTTCCCAGTAGTAGACCGTGAAAACATGTTGCTCGGTATCATCGTCTTGAAAGACCTCAGTGAAGTCGCCTACGACCAACACATTGCCAGCGTCATCACCGCCGAAGACGTTATCTCGCTGTCAACCGAGCAAGCCTCTATTAGTGCTGGCAGCAGCCTTTCTGATGCGCTAGCGCTCTTCCAAGACTTCGACGGCAATACAGTCGCAGTGGTCGAAGATAGTACCACCCCAGTAATGTGCGGTATGCTCGAGCGTACCGAAGTGATAAACCTAGCGCGCCGCTTTCAAGCGAAAGCTTCGCACTAGGCTTGTCGTTAGCTTAAACCGCTAGTTATTGCTGAACTTGCTTGCTCTCGCCAAGACCAACAAGCATTTTTGTTAGTTCAGACAAATCTAAGACAGTCGGTACAGCGGGATCGTCACTATTAAGAGTTACCTCGGGTAAATTCAAATTGTCGGCAGCCTCTAGAGCAAGCATAATTGCACCGCCCTTTGAGTTAAGAGCTTGAGTGCGCAACTCTTTCATTAAAGCATCGGCCTCAGCCAGATAAAAAGCGCCACGCGCCTCAGCCTTTACACGCTCGGCTTTACCTTCAGAGATTGTTTCAACCGAATAAATATTAGCCTCCGCATCAATTTCAGCAATCAGAACTTGATACTCGGACATCTTCTCTTGAATTCTTTTCTCCCAATCTTGAGTCTTAGCCATCTCGGCAGCAACAATTTGACGCTCAATAAGATTAACGGTTTTCTCTTCTTCAGCCACTAAGGTTTGTGCACGGTCAAGCAAAGCCTTCTGACGAAAGTACTGCTTCTCTTGCAGCTTACTCTCGTAATCGGCTTGAAACTGTAACTTGCGAATCAAAATCGACTCTGCCACACAGTGAAACTCTTGCAACCTACTATTTAACAGCGGCAAAGTATCCGCAACGCGAGAAAGGCGCAAATCGGTGAGCTGCAAATCTTCCGACGTTAGCTTCGGCAACTCTTGACGCAACTCTGCCATTACCACAGATTTCACACGGTCAGCATAGTGCTCTTTTAGGCCATCCATGACGATTTTATGTGCTTCGCCCGGGATAATTCGATAGGCTACAGACAATTCGAAAGTAACTACGTTGTTGTCCGTAGTACGAATTTCTAGCGGCTTAGCCCATGTAGAAACCGAATTACTTGAGTAACTATTTGATTGACCGCTAGTGAAGTGCAAGAAATGAGTACGGGTCGGTAAGTAGTGCCATTTGTGGTAGCCGCTAATGCCAAGACGGAAGCCCGTCGAAAAGTCATCTTCAATAATGCCTCCGCCCCACTGATTCTGCTTTACGCCTACTGTAGCTGGCGGAATTCTTTTGAACAACAGCGCAGTAACAAGCGGTGCTACCACTAAAAGAACTATTAATGTAATGAGAGTACGCTTCACTGTTGGCCTCCTGGTGTTAGTTGCAGCCCAGAATGCTCAAGGCGCGTCGGCGCAGGATCGCGACGATATGGGATGATGGTGAATTTAATCGAACTGAATTTTTGTGCAAGTTTTTCGCGAACTAATATCTCGCCCTGCAAAGCAAGCGCCTCTACCTGAGCACGCAAACCTTCGGCCTGCCTTTCTGCCTGCACCTTCAGACCTTCGGCCTGTTGCTTATTAGCAAGCTCCAGAGCAAGGCCAGATGCGGAATCCTCAATTTTTTGCGCATCGGCATTTTTAGTTAACTTAACAGCTTCTTTAGTAGCAGTAATACGGTCAGCCTCGAGAGTACCTAGCAACAGCTCGTATTCCGTCGCTTTATCGCGCTCGATGTTCGCAAGACGGCGTTCGCGCTCGCGAGTTAACTGAATAGCTTGAGCCTTGAGTTTTTCCACTTCCTGGTTTGCTACTTTACGATCTTCAATCGCCTTTTCGTAGCGCGCTTCGAACTGTGGCTTGGGAGTGATGATTTGCATAATAATCACTCCGTGCTCAGCGAGCATTTCGTTGAGACGGTTTTCAGATGAAGCCGTGGCAGTGTTGTAGTTGGACGGATCAGCCACTTCTTCTGCAGAAAAACGACCGAACTCGTCACGCAGCACAGAACGCGCATATGACTTCACCCAGTTACTTTTGAAAGCTGTTCCTGAGCCAGAGTCGGCAAGAATGATGCCCGCCTTCATCGGGTCAATACGGTATTGGATTTCTAGGGTTTCAAACCAGAAGTTAGAGCCATCATTGGCACGTACCGTCAGCTTCGACACGTGATTAGAGTCAACATCGCGATCACCTTCCATTATGAATTTATTAGGCGACTTATCAAACAAAAATGCTTGAGCAGCAAACGGCATAAAGATTTTAAAGCCCGGTGTGTTATACACTTCGACATTGCCGGTGATGTAGTTAACGACAACGCAGGCTTGCGAGTCTTCTACTTCGATGATGCCACCTTTACCGCTAATGAAAGCCGCCATTAAGAAGAAGAAAACAACAAAGACAGCGCCGCCAACGACCAACCGCCTCTTTATCTTAGGATTCAATGGCCCCCCCGGAGATACCGGCGGCGGAGTGCCAAAATTGGGAAATTCTGATGAAGAGTTCATGCGCCTATCATAACATATGCGCATGGTCGCATCTGTGCCCCGCTTCGCCTCACTCGCCAAAATCATCTTCATCAGCAGCTGTGTCGCGGCCAGCTGCACATTGTTGGGAATGGTCTATGACAGCTTCGCGATATTCACCCACTTCATTTGCTATTTCCTGGCATACTCTGCAGTGATAGCTGTTCTAACATTCACCACGTTTTTCGCCAGGCGCGTGTGGTCGCCATCCAAATGGCGTAAGGGGGCGGTGTTTGTGGTGTTCGTGCAGGCTCTAGTACCACTCAGCCTGCTGATACCGAACCGCAGTGTCGAACTTAATAATCCCGAAAAGTTCTCCGTAACGTGGATGAACCTGCACTACGAAACGGCAGCGGTCAATGAGCTAGTGGAGATAGTAAAAAAGCGACCGTCGGATATCGTAGTGGTGGCCGAAGCGAGAACCCAGCAGTTGGCAGAGGCCTTTAGTGACTACCCCTTCTCTAGAGAAGTAACGAGTGCTTCCTTGTATGTCTTCTCCAAATTCCCTTTGTCGAAGGTGACGTCCGTAAGCAATGATAACGACCGCGATTTTCTAGTGGTAGAAATAAGAGTAAAGCGTCGGAAGTTCACTTTACTAGCTGCTCACGTCAGGTGGCCAATCTACAGTGAACACGCAAAGACTTTGGCTAATGCCGCACAATGGGCAACACGCAGTGAAAACGCAATAGTTCTTGGCGACTTGAATTCAACACCGTGGGCTGCGCCCTTCCGGAGGATGTTGCGCGATGGCGATTTAAAGCATTCGCGTCAAGGGTATGGCTGGCTAAATTCATGGCACATCGATAGCGACAAACATTTCGGACTACCGATTGATCACATCACGTACCGCGGGCAAATCAATAATACAAACTTCGAGTTGATAGAAACGGAGCACTCTGATCACAGCGCGATTCGCGGAGAGTATGTCTTAGCCGGCAAACTCACCCGCAAACCGCGCGATTAACTGTTCGTTGCCCTCGGTTGGCGGCATATCAACAAACTGCAAGCCACTAAATGAGCGGTACCAAGTCATTTGACGGCGAATCAGAACATTCGTTTGACTGATGCACTTTTCAAGCGCCGAGGGCAAATCGCGTTCGCCAGCGAGATGCTCTAGAAGCTGCTTGTAGCCGATTGCCTTGGACGAAGTCTTGCCGAAGCCACCGCCGTCGAGAAGGCCTTGGATCTCGTTGAGCAAACCTCTCTCGAACATTTCCTTGAAACGCGCACGTACACGTTGGTGCAGTATTTCGCGCGGCCAGTCTAGAACCCAGGCACATTCATCGACATGATTGCTAGGATTCCATTGCTGCTGCCAGTCGGTCAAGCTACGACCTGTTGAATGCCATGTTTCGAGGGCGCGCAACAAGCGCCGATGGTCATTCGGATGAATGCGCTCAAAAGCATCGGGGTCTACTTTTTGCAATTCATTACGCAGCGCCATAACGCCTTCGTCTTGCAAGCGCTGCGCAAGCTCGTCCCGCAACTGCGCGCTTACTTCGGGCAAATCTATCAAACCAAAAGCCAA
>JAQWRF010000379.1 GCA_029243845.1 Planctomycetota bacterium
GCAATCAAAGAAAAAGCCACTAGCCCATAGACTAGTGACATCGATTTATTCAATCGATTAAATAGCAGAGATGATAGCAGCTGTTGCATCGGTGACATTAGAGTAACCTGATATGCCGCCCTGTTCTACAATTAAAACGTAACTAGAAGCATTCGCCACCTTTTTCAAAGCTGCCTTGAAAGACGCTGTAGCCTGGCGAATTAACGTGTTGTAACGGGCAGTGCCCTTCTCAACCCCTTCTTTTTTGATGATCTTGCCCGCAGGTGTGGCGTTATATACATCTGTTGAGCGGACAGTAGCAACCATTGCGCTGCCAGCTGGGTCGAATGAAGACGCATTGCCATAGCGCACTTTCGAACGATCTAATCGAACTTCAGCATCTGCCATTACAGCGTCAAATGCCGAGAAGTCGGCCGAAGCCACCAGAAGTACTGGTGAAGCGAGCAGTGCGAGTGTTACGAAAATGGTTTTCATTGTATTATTTGACCTATTGTAAGTGTTTACGGCACCGAACACAGGCTGGTTGCTAGTTTTTTAGTGTTTTTTTTCGCAGAATTCCCATTTTGTGCTCCTATTAGCGGATTTGGCACTAGATATAGGATTAAATAAAAAATAATGGTGCAGAAATTGATTTCTGCACCATTAAATTAGACTAATGAGTCAATTAGTCGCGACGACCACGTCCGCCACCACCACCTCGGCTATCGCGACGCGGAGCGCGTGGGCGTGGTTTGGCTGCCTCTTCTAGAGCTGCAGCGACGTCCTCTTCGGATTCGAGCATCGCAACGCGACGGCTGAGGCGAACCTTGCCAGAGCGCTCGTCAACATTGAGTACGATCACGGTAATCTCATCACCCTCTTTGCAGACATCAGCAACGTCTTCGACGCGACCTTCTTCTAGCTCAGAGATGTGACACATACCTTCTTGACCGCCACCGAGCTCGACGAAACAACCGAAGTCTTTAACGCCAGTAACTTTGCCAGTGAAACGCTCGCCGGCAACGATGACTCGAGTTTGAGCTGCTATCTTTTCGATACATGCTTCGACATTTGTGACTGGGTTACCAGAAACTTGAATGTTACCGTCATCGTCAAGGACGCTAACGTTAACACCGAATGTCTCTTGCAGGTCTTTGATGTTTGCGCCCTTAGGGCCAATCAAGAAACCAATCTTGTCTGCAGGAATCTTAATGCTCTTGTTAACAGGAGCATAAGGAGAAACTTCTTCACAAGGAGCAGCGAGAACTTCGTTCATCTTATCCAAGATGTGCAAGCGACCGACTTTAGCTTGGTCAATAGCCTCATCGAGGATTTTAGCAGCTAGGCCTTTAACCTTAATGTCCATTTGCAAAGCTGTAATACCGTTTTCAGTACCCGTCACTTTGAAGTCCATGTCGCCATGGTGATCTTCTGAACCTAAGATGTCAGACAAAATAGCGTATTCGCCAGATTCTTCGTCCATGATGAGTCCCATCGCAATACCAGCTACAGGAGCCTTCATTGGCACACCTGCATCAAGCATAGATAAAGTACCACCACAAACAGAAGCCATTGAAGACGAACCGTTTGACTCGGTAATATCTGAAACGATACGAATGGTGTAAGGGAAGTCGCTGTAGTCAGGCAACATTGGCTCAAGCGCGCGCTCTGCCAAACAACCGTGACCCAACTCGCGGCGTGAAGTACCACGCAACATTTTGGCTTCGCCAGTACAGAATGGAGGGAAGTTGTAGTGCAAGAAGAATTTACTCTTTGCACGCTCTGCTTGCAGTCCATCTAGGAACATCTCGTCATCGGTAGAACCAAGAGTTGATGTAACAATGGCTTGAGTCTCGCCACGCGTGAACAAGGCAGAACCGTGAACACGTGGTAGTAAACGAGTTTCGATATCGATTGCACGGATAGTCTTCGTATCGCGACCATCTACACGACGACCCTTAAGGGTCATATCGCGCTCGACAGTGTTAACCGCAGACTTAGCCGCTTTCTTAATCGCTTTTTGTTCAGCAACGTCTTCGTCGCCATCGCCGGCTGGAGCCATTTCGGCAATAACCTGGGCTACGAACTCGTCGGCAGCGTCGTAACGCTCGAACTTACCATCGGTAGAAAGAACTTTCTCGATTGCAGCTTGAGTGTACTTCTCCATAATCGCATCGTGACGTGAAGAATCTTTTTCTGCAACGACAGGGACGATTTTTTCAACGCCAACTTTCTCGCGCAATTCTTCGAGCATAGAACAAAGATCTTTGATGACTTCGTGGCCAGCAGCAAGCGCTGTAGAGACCTCGGAGTCCGGCAATTCTTTCGCACCTGCCTCAACCATGCACACTGAACCGGCATTACCTGACATAGTCAGATCTAGCAAGTTGTTGTCCATTGCAATCACTGAGTGTGTTGGGTTAATGATGACGTTGCCATCGACATAACCTAAACGCACAGCAGACATCGCACCCTCGAAAGGAATCTTAGAGATATGGATAGCAGCCATGCCGCCAACCATATGTAAAATTTCTGGCTCGTTCTCTTGGTCGTATGAAAGCACGGATGACATTACTTGAACTTCGTTCATGTAGCCATCAGCAAACATCGGACGCACAGAGCGATCGAGCAAACGCATAGCTAGTACTTCTTTAGTAGAAGGTCGTGCTTCGCGCTTGAAGAAACCGCCAGGGATTTTACCTGCG
>JAQWRF010000380.1 GCA_029243845.1 Planctomycetota bacterium
AATCATTAAGTTAGATTGATGACCAACGGGGGTCGCGAAGCAAACTGACGAGCCCATGGCGATGGCCAGAATAAAGGCGCGGACAACTGCGGTGGTTTGATCGCCACCCATAGCGCCGTCGGCAGCAATTGTTTTGGCAGCATTTATCGCTACAGGCGCTAGCAATACCGCCACTGCCTGATTCGAAACTATAGACGACAAGAATGCGGAGAGGAATGTCAATCCGCCAAGCGCGGCGTGTGGCCCGAAGTCGCTTAGCCCTCGGACTAATCCGGTGCCAGCGAGTTCTGCAACCCCCGTATTTTGCATAGCTTTGCCGAGACTAATAGCGCCTATCATAAAAATAAGAATCGACCAGTCAATCGCGCGATAAGCGCGGCGTGCAGTAAGGCATCCTGCCACAACCATAGCAACGGCTCCAATAAGCGCGATAATCGGCAGTAGCTGCTTCAGGTCTAGCTCTTCTGGGGCAATCGAACAAAGAGTCAACGCAGCCATTACACTAATGACTATCGCAAGCGCGCGGCGAGCGCGCGAGCGCAGCACCACCCACTTATGAGCGCCGGTAAGAAGGTAGTAATCTGAACTGGCGCGTAAGCGCTGCTGAGCATGGTCATCGCCTGTGGCTAAGATTAAGTCACCCGCATTAACTCTACGCTCGGTAATGCGAGAGCGGATGTGGTGGTTATTGCGCAATAACGCAACCGGCAGCGCCCCAAAGTTATCGTAAAGCTGCAGGTCGTCAAGCTTGCGCCCCACAAGCGACGAGTGCGGAGCAATCGCCACTTCAAAAAATTGCATCGACTTGTGGTTAAATGAGAGACGGGCGCCGTTGCTGTGTTGGTCGAGCTTTAAGTCGCCTTCCATATTTGCAATACAGTCAACTGTGCCGCGAACCATGATGATGTCCCCCGCTTGAACCATTTCTTGACTCAGGAAAGGTGGCGAACTCATCACTTCTCCGCGAACGAAAAATAGCAGCTCGGCTGTTAGGTCATCAAAAATGTCTCTGTAGCCCTTGCCCTGCAGTGGCGACTCGGCACTAATTGTTAGTTCGGTAACGTATTCGCGATGACCGCTGTCGGCCATCATTGCTGATAACGATTGACGATTCGGCAATAGGTAGCGCGCAAATATAGCTATAAAGAAAATGCCTACTATTGATACTACTACGCCAACTGGCGCCATCTCGAACATGCCGATGGACTCATAACCGAATTCTACTGCGACGCCACTTACGAGTAGATTGGTGGATGTGCCCACCAAAGTTGTCATGCCGCCGAGAATGGTACCGAAGGCCATCGGAATGAGTAGCCGCGTAATGGGCACCCCTGTTTCTTTAGCCATGCCCACCAACACCGGAATGAACACCACGACTACTGCGGTATTATTTAGGAAGGCGGAACAAATACATGCGGTCAATGCGACGAACAAAATCATGCGCCGCTCGCGGCCACCAGAAAGCTTCATCACCAAGCCAGCAAAAAATTCTACGGCGCCGGTGCGCGACAAGCCTTCTCCCATAACATAAAGTGCGGCCACCATCACCACCGCTGAATTACCAAACAAGTGTAGGGCGTCGTCGACCCCGAGTAATCTTTCCTCGGGCACAAAAGCTGGATCAAATATTTTTATGACGTAGCCGAGCAGAACCAAGACCACAATCAACCCAATGCCGATTGCGTCTATACCTACTTTCTCAAGCACTAGCAGTACTAAAACTGCAGCGACTAAAAGCAGAACGATGATGCCTTCGATTCCCATGGTTGTAATTATCGGAGAAAATTACGATTTGTGTAAGCGTACAGCGCAAAGCTTGTACTCCGGAGTGCCTACTTTCAAATCTCTGCCGTCCCCAGTAAGCGTGTTTGCGCTTGCCTCAGCATAGTGCATCGGCATCCAAATCACTCCTTTTCTCACCTTTTCACTTACTTTTGCCCACGAAACGATGCTTCCGCGGCGCGATTGGACGGTAATTGCTTCCTTATCGGCAATATTAAGGTCGCGGGCGTCATCAGGAGAAATCTCAAAAAAGCACTCAGGCTCCTTTTCTCGATGTCCTTCGTTGCGCAAAGTTTGCGTAGCAGAATTGTAATGGTAGAGAGTTCTGCCGGTGCTAAGCGTCAGTGGGTACTCGTCGTCGGCCTCTTCCCATGGCTTGATATGGTCAAGCGGGTATAGCTTTCCCTTGCCACGAATCGGCGCGCCCTCATGTAAAATTTTGGTACCCGGGTGCGAAACGTCGGGACAAGGCCATTGAATTCCTTCGTCTTCTATGCGCTCATAATTGATCCCCGAAAACTGAGGCGACAATCTTGCAAACTCATCCCAAACTTTGGATGGCTGCGCTTCGCCCCAATCGTGTCCGAGTTGTTTTGCTAAATCGAAAATGATTTGGATGTCGGGACGTGCTTGTCCCGGTGCATCTACTGCCTTGCGGACTCTCTGCACGCGGCGCTCAGAGTTGGTGAAGGTGCCTTCTTTTTCGGCGAAGCATGTCGCTGGGAAAACGACATCGGCGTAAAGTCGCGCGGTTTCATTTAGAAAAATATCCTGGCTAATCAATACGTCGATTTTTTTGAACCCTACGTGAACGTGCTTGGCATTAGGTTCAGAAAGAACGGGATCTTCGCCCATAACAAAGAGTGCCTTGACGCTGTCATCGTGCATGCCGTCTAACATTTGATCGAGACGTAGCCCAGGTGTTTGTGATAGCTTTGAACCCCACGCTTGCGAGAACTTTTCAGTTACCGCAGCGTCGGCCACTTCTTGATAGCCAGGGAAATACACCGGGTTGTTGCCCATGTCGTTACAGCCTTGCACATTGTTTTGGCCGCGCAGAGGATTAACGCCTGTGGCTTCGTGCCCAATGTGGCCAGTTATGATTGCAAGATTCGACAAACTACGCACGTTGTCAACGCCGCAAACATGCTCGGTGATGCCAAGGGTGTAGTAAATGCCCGCGTGCTTATAGCCGGCATAAATACGCGCTGCCCGACGGATATCGTTGGCGCTTACTTCGCAAATTTCAGCAGCGCGTTCAACCGGCCACTCAGCCGCCGCTTCGCTCATCTCTTCGAAGCCCTCGCTTAAAGTCTCGACATATTGCTTGTCGTGCAAGTCCTCGCTAATGATGACATGAGCAATTGCATTCATTAATGGAATGTCGGTGCCCGGCTTAATTTGTAAATGTACGTCGGCGCGTTCAGCCAACCAGGTTTTGCGCGGATCTACTACCAACAACTTTGCACCGTTGCGCAAGGCTTTTTTCATGCGCAACGCCAACACCGGATGAGCGTCAGTGGTGTTGCTTCCCACCACTAACATGCATTCGCTGTTTTCAATCTCAGCAATAGAATTTGTCATCGCGCCGGCTCCTAGTGATCTGACCAGACCATAAACTGTTGGCGCGTGTCAGGTGGCAGCGCAAGAATGAACGCTATTCGTGCCAATAACCGAGCGCGCTAATTTTTGTAAAGCGTAAACATCTTCATTGGTGCAACGCGATGAGGCCAAAAACGCAATGCCGTCGGCGCCGTATTGCTGCTTTACCGCGCTCAGCTTTTGCGCGGCTACTGCCAACGCATTCTCCCACGACGTTTCTTCAAGCTCGCCATTATCGTAGTTGCGAATTAAAGGAGACGTTAAGCGATCTGGATGATTAATGAATTGCCAGGCAAATCGACCTTTGCTGCAGAGATGCCCGTCGTTAGGGCCAACGCCAGTTTGCGCATCAATGTCAATTACGGTGTTTCCCTGCGTTTCGATATCAATAATGCAGCCTACTCCGCAATAATTACACACCGTGCGAGTAGTGGTTGGTGCTTCGCCGCTTTGTTTATCAAACACTTCTAAGCTTTGCTTACTGTACAAGGCCTCGGTTGGGCAGGTGCCAACACATCCTCCGCAAAGCTCGCAACTAGTATCTAAAAAAGATTCGCCTTGAGTTGGCTGAATAAATGCCTCGCTACCTTGACCAACATGCTCGAGCGCGTTGCATTGCATGATCTCGTCGCAATAACGCACGCACCTATCACACATAATGCATTGCGCCGGGTCATAACCGATAAACCTGTTGGCATCCGTCCATGTTTCTATTGCGGCGCGCGATGAACACGCAAGCATCTCGTCAACAGTTGTGCGAACGGTATCTAATACCACGCCGGATGTTTCGACTTTCATCCCAGGGCTAGTAAATGTCTTACACGCCGGCACTGGACGCGGAGCACCGTCTAAGTCAACTAAGCAGGTCCGGCATCCGCCGTATGCTTCGAGCCGACTATCGTGACAAGCAGTGGGGATATTAATCCCAATTTTTGTGCAGGCGTCAAGCAGTGATTCACCTTGCAAGACTTCAACATCTTTACCATTGATCATTAAGGTGTTAGCTGGCATGCTGCACCTCAAAGTCAAAATGTTTTCGTAGTTGGCGCACGATAAGCGGCGCCGTGAAACCAAGTCCGCAGATTGAGCCGAGCTCCATTGTCTGCAGCCATTCGTCGACTGAGCCGTTGTGCGGCCAATGGTGTTGATCATCAGCAAGATAGTCGGCGAATTCCGCGCAACCTATTCGGCACGGTGTGCACTGCGAGCACGACTCTTGCGCAAAAAACTGCATGATTTTTATCGATACCTCAAGGGCGCTTTGGTCGTTAAATACGACTATCGCAGCAGTGCCTAAAGCGGTGCCATGCTCTCGCAAACAATCGTTATCCATTTTGCTGTCAAGTAGCGATGCTGGCAAAACTCCGGTAGCGGCGCCGCCAGGAATCCAGCAACTGATCATTGTGTTATCTGTCACTCCGCCGGCGTAGTCGTCAATCAATGCTCTTGCAGTCGTGCCTACCGGAGCCTGATAAACGCCTGGCTTGTTCACTGCGCCCGATATTGAAAACAAGCGCTCGGCATCTTCCTGCCACTCGCCACTTAATAAACGCTCGGCCCACCAAAAAGTTTCAACGTTATTTACCAAGGTTGGCAATTGCCACAAACCACTTGTCGTTGGGAACGGAGGCTTGTGTCGCGGTTGCGGACGCTTGCCCTCCATGCTCTCAATCAGCGCGGTTTCTTCTCCGCAAATATAGGCGCCGCCACCGATGCAAATATCTAAACAAAACCCTTCGTTTATTTCTTCGTTTTGCGGAAGCGGGTATTGCGGATCTTCGCTGTGCGACAAGCCTCCTGATTGTTGTGTTTCGCCGACTAAGTCATGACTGCCGTGTTCAACAAACCAATCCAGCGCGGATAGCTCAACCAGGTTTAAGCCTTCGTTGTCTAGCTGGGCTGGACGACCGAGGAAACCGCTTGCTTGGAAAATGCGCCCAGATTGTGGAGCGAGTAATCCGTCGGCCACCATTGTTTTGATTTGCTCAACGATCAATTCACGTTGCGCTGAGTACTCTGGGCGCAAATAAATAAAGCCGCGGTTAGCGCTGACGTGTTCGGCAGAGCGGCGCATACCGTTGATGACGGCGGCGCAATGGTTGTCGAAAAGCCACCCATCTTTGAATGTCCCTGGTTCGCCCTCATCGGCGTTACAGATTATTACTTTGCCAAAAGCATCGCTAGCATCACGCACCGCATTCCACTTAAACTTTGTAGGAAATCCGGCGCCGCCACATCCGCGCAAACTATCTAGGCAATCAATGTTCATTACATGCATAATATAGAGGTGCGCGACTCCACCCTACTCTGTTTAATTACGCTTCTTTTTGCAACCTGCCAAAAAGACGCGCCGGCAACTTTAGTAAAAGAGAATTGGCGAGTGATTACGATAGCCCCGTCAACAGCTGCCAACATACAAGCGCTTGGCCTGAGCAATGTAATGGTTGGAGTCTCTGAGTGGTGCCCCGTTGACACCTTCCAAGACCTGCCGCGCGTTGGAGGCCTGGGCGCGCCTTCGCTAGAACGCATTTCCGAATTAAATCCGAACGTCGTAATTGTTCAGGGACGCCAAGATGTTTTAGAAAAGTACTGCCAACAAAACGGGGTGTTTTTTAAATCGTTCACCACCGATAGCCTCGAGTCGTGGCGCCAAGAAATGGATTGGCTGGGAGCCGCCTTCGATTGCCAGGACAACGCCGCAAACTTGGTGAAAAAATTTGACGGACAGCTGGCCAAACTAAACCCAAATCATTTATCTAAACCGTGTCTGTTGGTGGCAAGTCGCAAAAACTTTGACGTCGCCGATTTACTAGTTGCGGCCCAACAAAGCTTTTTAAACGAGTTACTGGTGGCCGCTGGCGGCATTAACGTTGTGGCAGAAGATACCGATTACGTTTATTTGCAAGAAGAGTTACTACCTGAACTCAATCCGCATATTATTTTTGAGTTGCATGAGTCCGAAGCAGAAACGCGCGCCTTAACCATTTGGAAAAAATATTTCGGAAATATTACTGCGGTTGGCGACAATCAAGTTTACAGCATCTTTAATCCACAGGCGTTAATGCCCGGCCCAAACATGATTGAGACTGCGCGAACCATGTCGGAAATTATTCAGCGACAAAAGCTTGTTCAATAATTTCGCACAGGTTGTGCCCAAAGAAAAGATGCGCCTCTTGAATGCGCGGCGTATCGTTGCTTGGCGCTATAAAACAAATATCACAATGCTCAACTAACTTGCCGCCATCTCGGCCGGTTACGCCTACGACTTGCGCGCCAACTTTTTCAGCGGCCGCTACTGCGCGTAAAATATTTTCGCTATTGCCACTGGTGGAGATTGCAAACACAATGTCATTCGCTCTGACGTGAGCCAGCACCTGACGCTCAAAAACCTCTTCTGGTGGATAGTCGTTTACTAAGGCTGTGTAGGTGCTTGAGTTAGTGGTTAAAGCGTGAGCATTTAATGGCTGACGCTCGCACAAGTAACGGCCCACTAATTCAGCAGCCCAGTGTTGAGCGTCAGCGGCACTGCCGCCATTGCCCACAAAGTAAATCGCCCCACCCTTTTTCAGCGATTCGATTGCGCACGCGGCGGCGTCTTCGACCACTTCGATGAAGCTGTCGCTGAGAGCGGCGAAGGTTGCTTGCGCTTCAGAGATGCGCGTCCGGAGTTGATCAGAGTTGTGGTGGCCCATGTAGTTAAATTTTAACATTGCGGCTGTATTGCTTAAGCAGTGTTGTCAAAATATGCGCATGAGCCTTCGCGCCGAGCACCTGTGTTTCGCATACACCGCTGAGCAACCGATTCTTAACGACTTAAGCTTCGAACTGCAGGCGGGTGAGCTGCATTTCATAGTTGGGGCAAATGGAAGCGGTAAAAGCACGCTGCTGCAGTGTTTGGCCCAGTTGCTGCCTGTCGCCCCCGATACCGTCTTTTCTGAATCACGCGTCGCTTATCTACCGCAAACCATTGCGCCGTGCCAAGATTTTAGCGTATTGCAAGTCATTGAACTCGGAGCACAGCTCGCCGAGGGTTGCGACATCAAAGAGTTAATGGGCCAGCTAAAAATAGACCATCTCGCTAAGCGCACGCTGTCACAACTTTCAGGTGGTGAGCGCCAGCGCGCTCTTGTTGCCGCGGTACTTGCAGAGCAACCAAAGTTCTTATTGCTTGATGAGCCAAGCTCATCGTTGGACATGCACCATCAGGTAGAATTATTTCGTCTGCTAAAAACTTTTTGCAACAAAGGCGTGGGCATTGCTGTCGTCTGCCACGACTGGAATATCGCAAGCCGTTATGCCGACCGCATCAGCTTGGTTCACGACAACGCCATTATCAAGTGTGGAAATCCGCACGAAGTTATTACTAGCGAAAACCTACAACACCTTTTTGGTCGCTCGGTAGTGGTTACCCATTCGCAACAAACTCCTGTGGTGATGCCAGCGCATGAATAAACTCTTGCTATTGGCACTGTTGGCGACTTTCTCTATGGCAACAATATGGATGGCTCCGTACTTCGGCGCTGCTGAATATAGTGAGCAAATACGCACATTAAGGCTTCCTAGAGCCACTTTAGCCTGGTTTAGCGGTGGTTCTCTTGCGGTAGCAGGGTTGTTAATGCAAACACTGCTGCGCAACGATTTAGCCACGCCTTTTACTTTGGGCGTGGCCTCGTCGGCTAGCTTCGGCGCCTTCGTTTGTTTTGCCTTCCCCGCCATATCCGCCACAATGTGGGCGCCTCCGTTACTCGGCTTTATTTGCGCAATCGCAACCATAGCGCTGATTATTAAATTAGGTTCTTCTAACTTGGGGCACAATGGCATCTTATTGGTTGGGATCACAATCAATTTCGTTTTTGGCGCGGCGCTAATGATTGTGCGCCACCTTGCGCCGCCTTACCGCATGACCAAACTCGAGCACTGGCTAATGGGCTCTATTGAAACATCTAGCTTCGAGCCAGCATGGGTTGTCGCTACAGCCGCGCTTCTTTGCTTGGCAATAATTTGGACGAAGCGCCACG
This sequence comes from Planctomycetota bacterium, assembly GCA_029243845.1. Classification (GTDB taxonomy): domain Bacteria; phylum Planctomycetota; class UBA1135; order UBA1135; family UBA1135; genus JAPKEZ01. The sequence continues at coordinate 8,403 of JAQWRF010000380.1, forward strand.
ACCTTGATCAGTATTCTTTTGATATGAAAGTTGCCCAGGCCCGGGGGGTTAATGTTTCCAAACTGATGAATGTCGGATTGGCAACTAGTGGCCTCTTAACCGCTGCAGTGGTAACACAATGCGGGCCGATTGCCTTTATTGGCCTGTTAGTGCCACACGCCCTGCGGCCCTTTATTGGCCATTCGCATAAATATATGCTGCCGGCCTGCTGGTTGCTAGGCTCCGGGTTTTTGGTCTTCGCCGACACTTTATCTCGTAGCCTGCTCATATTTGGCCGCTCTAGCGACATCCCTGTCGGCATTATTACCGCTTTGGTTGGCGGCCCCGCGTTTTTACTTATCGTTTTACGAAAATCCAAGAAGGCGCCCCATTAAGCTCTAAGTTGCGGTAAAATTTGCGCCATCATGAGTGAAATCGAACGCATTAAAATTCAACACATCCTCGTTTCTTTCGACGCTACGCCTGTTCAGGCAAAGCGCACTAAAGAAGAGGCCCAAGCTTTGGCCGGCGAAGTTCTAGAGAGCGCCACAGGCGGTGCCGACTTTACCGAGCTTGTCCGCAAGCACTCTGACGACCCTATTCAAGACGACGACCCGACTCCTGGCGTTTACCGGTTGTTAAACAATGGCATTGAGGGCGAAAACTTCCAAGAGTTTGTTGATGCGCTAAATGCCGAGGCTGAAGCAAAGCACCTCGAGATTGATAATCAAATTAAAGAAGGTGAGATTACTGAGGACGAAGCGAACAACACCATGCAAGCTTTCGTCGACGATTTGCGCGCCCGCGGCGATGCTAAGCAAGAGTCTATCGAACATCCGCGCGCTGCAATGGTGCCCGCCTTTGGCGATGTAGGTTTTTCTTTAGACGTTGATGGCATCGGCGTTGCTGAATACGACGAAGCAAGCTCTCCTTTCGGGTGGCACATCATTAAGCGCCTAGCTTAATGACTCGCCAGACTATTTTCTGAATAGCCCTCGACAAGCTCGTGCAGCACAGCAAGAACTAAGTCGAGGTTTTGTTCGTTAAGCGCTACATCTAACAGCAGTAACTGTTCACGAACAACTTCAAGCGATGGCCCGCGCTCGAGAGACTTGTATATCTTTTTATGCGTCGTCTCCTCAGAGGTGCTCGCATCAACCAACAACTCTTCATAAAGTTTTTCACCAGGTCGCAAGCCGATGACTTTGATTTTTATTTCACGCTCGTTCCCGCGTGTTGCCAAATCAATCATGCGTTGGGCGAGATCATAAACCCGTATCGGCTCGCCCATGTCGAGCAAAAATACTTCACCGCCATTACCCATGGCGCTTGCTTGAATAACTAATTGCGATGCCTCGGGAATCGTCATAAAGAACCGGGTTACATCTTCGTGGGTAACCGTTAGCGGGCCACCCTCAGCGATTTGTTTTCTAAACAAAGGAACCACTGACCCGGCGCTATCAAGAACATTGCCGAAACGCACTGCGCTGAACTTTGTTGGCACCGGCAAGATACCGTCAACCGCTTGAATGTGTTGGGCTTGACTTGCAATAAACTGGCACGCTAGTTCGGCTACGCGCTTTGAAGCGCCCATCACGTTTGTCGGGCGCACGGCCTTATCGGTGGAAACCAAAACAAAGTTTTCTACATTTGTCACAGCACAGGCTTCGGCGATGGCTTTGGTGCCCATCACATTATTGCGCACCCCCTCAATCGGATTGCTTTCAACAAGGGGTACGTGCTTATAGGCTGCCGCGTGGTAAACAACTGCCACTGCATTGTTGGCCATTGTCTCATGAACCAACTTTTTGTTAAGCACCGACCCAAGAATGGGTACAATATCTAGCGCTGGATACATTTGGCGAATTTCCATGTCAATGGAATACAGGCCGAACTCTGACAAGTCAAATAATATCAAGCGTGATGGCCCGAGGGCGGCAATTTGTCTTGATAGCTCAGCTCCGATTGAGCCGCCAGCTCCGGTAATCATTACTGTGTTGTTTAAAATAACCCCTCTAAGCAGCGCGCGGTTAGGCGTGACGGTTTCCCGTTGAAGCAATTCGCTCGCATTTACATGAAATAAATCTTCTGCTTTCACGTTACCGCTTACAATCTCTAGAAAATTCGGCATTTCACCGTACTCCAAGCCAGCCTTTCGCAAATTGAAAGCCATCTTGCGGCGCTCAACAGCGGTCAACGAAGGTGCTGCAAGAATCGCGCGGCGTACCTTGTGTTTTTTAGCCAGCGCCGAAATCCCCGATGGTGGAAACACTTTAATGTCAGCGACCAACATATTCCATTTAGAGGGATCGTCGTCGACAAAAGCAACAGCTTTAAGGCCCTCCATAACGCGCATGCTTTGCGCCAGCTGGATGCCAGCCAATCCGGCGCCATAAATAATTATCCGTTCTCGTTTAGCAATGCCGTTCGACGACATTCTGAAGAGCTGCTTTCCAAGAAACTGCCTGCTTGACAACACTAGGAAAAAGGAAATAAATGGCTCAATGAGCAGCACCGATCGGGGGGCGCCCTGAGGATCCCAAAGATAAAGGACCGCGCCGACAAATATGGTTGAAATTGCAACACCCTGCGCAGAGATAGACGAAATGCGCTCGCTCGGAAACCTTAAAAACGAGCGATAAAGCCCAAGCTTAATAAACACCGGTATTCTTGCTAAAGCAACAATCCCCAATAGCTTAAAGTAGTTGCCATTAAACTCGGGCAGGGTGGCCGTGGTCCGAACCGCGTATGCTGCCCAAATACCCAAAGCAAAAATGCAGATGTCCATGATCATCAACATTGCTTTTTTATATGCGCGGGGGATTGTATTTAGCATCGTTTAATTCTTTATTGCCTATTATACCCTATTTCGTACACTCTTCCTATGGAAAGCCAAGCCCTCGACCAAATGCTACAAAAACTATGTTGTCCCGTTAGCAGGCAACCATTGGTTGCCCACCAGCAAACACTGGTGTCTTTAGACGCTGCCACACGCCTAAGTTACCCCATCCAGGACGGAATTCCTGTTTTGCTAGCCGAAGAGGCTGTTAAGCTAGACCTCGAACAATGGCAGTCGATTGTTGATGCCACCAAAAAACAATAATGAGTGACACCGTCTTTTCGAAAATATTGTCCGGCGAAATCCC
>JAQWRF010000005.1 GCA_029243845.1 Planctomycetota bacterium
CAATACACCATAACGGTGGGCGCGAGATTTCTCGCTAGAGAACTCTGCCTTAATATTACCGTGGACTCCTTTGCCAGCACCGGTGTTATCAGGTGAACCACCTTGAATCATGAAGTCGCGCAAAATGCGGTGATACTTACGGTTGTCGTACAACCCTTCATCAGCATAACGCAAAAAGTTACGCACGTGAATCGGTGCAGCGGCAGCCCATAATTCGAAAGTCATGGTACCGATAGATGCGCCATCAATTTCACAATCCATTTCGATGTAGTAATTGCTAAGTTGTTCGTCACTAACGATAGTCGCGTCTTCGAAGTGGCGCGAGCCGCTAGCAACTTGAACTGCGGCAACAGGCGCGGCAGCAACAGGTGCGGCAGCCGGTTCTTGCGAACTAGGCGTTTCTTCAGCAGTCCGGACCTCTTCAAGATTGGAAGAGCTAATGTCACCGCAAGCTGCTAACAGTAGCGGAGAAATGATAAGAGTTAAGATTTTCATTTTATTAATTTAAATGCGCCAGTGATACCAAGACCACCGCTAACACAGAGTGAAGCAAGACCCATGTCGGTCTTGCGGCGTTGCATCTCATGCAACAGAGTAACTACAATGCGCGCACCTGTACATCCTATTGGATGACCCAGTGCAATCGCACCACCGTTTACGTTTAACAGCGACCTATCGATAGGCATTTTTTGCAAACAAGCCAATGCTTGAGCAGCAAAGGCTTCATTGAGTTCGAACAAACCAAAGTCATCAAATGACCAGCCATTACGTTCGAACAATTGCGCCGTCGCCGGCACTGGGCCAAGACCCATCCGTTTAGGATCGGTACCAGCCGTTTGGCTATCCAAGAACTCAGCAAGCGGAGTAATACCACGGCGCTCAGCTTCATCAGCCGACATCAATACCAACGCCGCAGCGCCATCGGTAATACCCGAAGCATTGCCCGGAGTTACCGTGCCATTCTCTTCCGCAAACACGCCTGGCAATTTAGCTAAACCTTCAAGAGTAGTTTGTGGACGCATATGCTCGTCGCGGTCAACCACCACATTGCCCTTGCGTGACTTAACCGTCACCGGCGCAATCTGTGAATCAAAGTGGCCATTTGCCCAAGCCAGCTCGGCTTTCTTTTGAGAATCTAAAGCAAACTCATCTTGTTCAGTGCGCGTTATATTGCACTCAGTAGCCAACAACTCGGCAGTCGCGCCCATCAACATATCAGATAGTGGGCACAAAAATCCGTCGCGGTACATGCTGTCAATAATTTTGGCGTGACCCAAACGGTAGCCATCACGCATGCGGTCTAGCATGTGCGGCACCATTGACATGTTTTCCATGCCACCGGCTACAGCTATCTTGGCGCGGCCAAGGCGTATGTCATCGGCTGCTTGCTGAAGAGTCTTCAGCCCTGAAGCACAAGCCATATTGGTTGTAAATGCTGTTGAGCGCTCCGGTATACCACTACTCCAAGCCGCTTGCCGCGCCGGGTTTGGGCGCGCTCCGGCTTGGCGAGCCATTCCCAAAATCACTGTGTCGACATCTTCTGGCGATAATCCCGCTTGCGACAATGCGTGTTTCGTCGCAAATGCAGCCAACTCCGTGGCGGGCACGTTATTAAAACTGCCGCCGAAGCGCCCGATTGGCGTGCGAACAGCACTGACTATGACAATAGGTGATTCTGACATTTTGGCTTAACATGATACCTAAACTGTTCCGATAGAGAGTAAAATATTCGCCTCTCAAGGCAGAACTGCCCCAGGACAATGAGTGAAGCAACACAAAATTCATCACTTGCGCAACAGCTAGAACACAGATTCGGGCTGCGCAACCTCGAATACCGCCATAATCTAAGCAAAGAGGAGCTTTTTCACGAAGCCATTGCCAATGACCGTGGCCGCGTCAGCCTCGAGGGCGACGACAACGCGCAAAAAGCATTCGCCACCAAGCTTGGAGTGAATGGCCCTTTGGTCTACTACACTGACCCTACTTGTACTGGGCGCCCAGTCAATGACACCTTTGGCGTGGCATGGCCAGAACTAGATGAAAAGGTTTGGTGGAAGCCAGACTTTCAGAAATTTAATCCTGAGAAATTCGAGGCTCTAACAGCACGTGTAGTTGAACACCTTAACCAGCGTGGCAAACACCTTTACGTTAAAGATGTTTACGCTGGCGCCGATCCTTCGTACGCACGTCCATACCGATTAGTCTCAGAATACGCCTCCCATAGCTTCTTCTGTCACAACATGTTCATGCACGGCATCGAAGGCGTAAGCGACGAAGATGCAAAACGCTGGACTATGCTCAACGTACCGTCGTTCCATTGCGACCCTGAACGCGATGGCACAGTTGGCACACGCCTCGCTTGCCTCGACTTTAAAAACAAAGTTGTACTAGTACTTGGCCGCGCAGATTACTGCGGTGTAGTAAAAAAATCAATGTTTACAGTGATGAATTACCTCCTCCCTGAAATGGGCGATATGGGTATGCACTGTTCAGCAAACGTCGGCCCTAATGGTGACGGCGCAATCCTCTTCGGCCTCTCAGGCACAGGCAAAACCACTCTTTCAGCAGATGCCAACCGTCAGCTAATCGGCGACGACGAGCACGCATGGACCGGTATCGGCGTGTCAAACCTCGAAGGTGGTTGTTACGCCAAGTTGATTGATCTCAACAAAGAAGACGAGCCGGTCATTGCAGCTGCAATGTCAATGCCGGGCACTATCATTGAAAACGTGCCGCCATTGCCTGGCAAGGAAATGAGCGAATGTGATCCACAAGAACTAGATTTAACGGACAAGTCCGTTACTGAAAACACTCGCTTCTCTTACCCGCTAGAAGCAAATCCAAATGTTGCTGAGGGTGCAAAGGGACCTCATCCGCAAACTATTGTGTTGCTGACTGCCGATGCTTTCGGAGTGCTACCACCGGTTTCGATTCTGTCGACACAAGAAGTGATGTATCACTTTGTTAGCGGTTTCACTGCTAAGTTGGCTGGCACCGAAGTGGGTATCACCGCACCAGTTGCTGCATTTAGCGCTTGCTATGGTGCGCCGTTTATGTCGCAGCACCCTTCTGTCTACGCGCGCTTACTCGCTGAAAAAATGGAACAACACCAGACGCGTTGTATCTTACTCAACACCGGTTGGGGTGGTGGCGCCTATGGCGTTGGTAAGCGTATTAGCATTGGTCACACCCGCGCGCTACTCGATGCCGCGCTCTACGGCAAGCTTGACAACGTACCTACCGAAACACATCCGATCTTAGGCTTGACCATGCCTACCGAATGCCCAGGCGTGCCAAGCGAAATACTAAATCCGCGTAATACTTGGGAAGACAAAGAGGCTTACGATGTGGCGGCCAAGAAACTCGTCGCGATGTTCCAAGACAACTACGCGAAGAAGAACTTTGCCGAGTTAGGGATTGCCCCCGTAATGTAAGGTACAGGCTAAACTAGACTTGTGCTTAAAATAACAACATCGCCGAGGCTTCTCTTCCTCATGGTGTGCGCGAAGGTATTCACTAGTTGCGCGACACCAATGGTCGAGGAGGCTCAAGAAGGACTCACCACAGAATATGGCCTTGATGGCTACAATGCCGACGAGGTTGTTATTCCATTGTGAGTGGGCTGACCTGGAGAAGGCGCCCCCGTGCGGGGTGCAGGAAACATACAAGACAAGCCGCATTCTTTGACTACGCGCTGGGTGATAGACAATAATTCGCCACGCGCATCACTCGAGTTTTCATTAACCCGCATGATACTGCCGAATCTTAGTGCCGGCATTGAATTCATGCCCGAATCCGATCGCTATTCACCCGTTGTAAATTGGCGCTTTATCGAAGCAGCCGGATGGCGTCCAGCAGTAACAGTCGGCACGAGTTCGGCTTGGCCTTCGTCCAAGGTGAGTGGCAATGCATATATATTGTCTGTCGGCAACAGCATTGCCAAAGGACTTAGCGCTTACGTCGCCGCCAGCTATGCACCCTCTGGCGACTTATGGCAAATACCCGCCGGGCTAAATTACCGCATCAATAAAGATTGGTCGAGCCGCCTGATGTACGACGGCGATAAGTTACACCCTATTATTACTTACAGTTACGGCGATATTCGCACGAGTTTTATTTTACTCGACAGCAAATCACCGACGCTATCCGTATCATTTAGCTTTTAAACACTCAGTGATGTACAAAAAAAACTCTCCCCCCGTTACGGGAGGGAGAGTCTAAGACTATCTCTGACTAATTACTGAACCGTTTCAGCTAGCGAGTTAGTAAGAACACCATTATTTAGGGCCTGTGTGTAAAGAGTAACACCAGAAGCGTTAGCCGGCACATTTACTGTAAGTGATGCAGCACCACTTGCGTTTGAAGGGATATTAGCAAGTGTGCTAATTGGTGGACTCATATCAACAATACCGTAGGCAGTATTGATCGGGCCTGCACCTGTAAGCGAGTAACCAATAATACAGTTTGAGTTAGGAGCTGCGCCTGTAATACTGAATGTTACTGGTGAACCTGCAGTCATTGGAGTGATAGCGTAAGTTAATCCGCCTCCGCCTCCGCCGCCTGACTGGTCATCAACAACAACATTATCTACCCAAATTTCGTGAGCCCAATCGCCAGAGAAGTGTATTCCTGCCATGACGTTGGCTTGACCCGCATAAGCTGACATGTCAGCCGTACGCGCCATTACTAGATCTTCTTCAGAGGCATCAATTGAATCAGTCCAAACGACAGTCCAAGTAGCTCCACCATCGGTAGAAACTTCTACTGTTGTGACGCCGTTTCCGAAACTTCCAGGAACGTGTGCCATATATGCCACGTAATTAGTTTCTATGTCCATATGGAAGTATGCTTCAGTCATGCCAGTCAAATCCATTGCAGGAGTTGCAAGCATGTTTTCAGCTTGACCGTCTGCAGAACCACCATCGCCGTGCCATGCGCGAAGCGTTCCGTAAGGCACGTCGGTGTTCCAAGGCTCAGAGAATGTTGTTGAATTGTTTAGGTTTTGAGTAATCCATCCGGCTGGAGGTACAATTCCTAAGTCAAAATCTTCTGTTAAGACAGTTGTTTGAGCATTCAATGTGCCGAAGCAGCAAAGTGCTAATAAAGAGAGAAAGTTTTTCATGAAAAATTTTAGGGGAGAAAGGGATGTGTGACGTAATCGCCACTACTTCAATACTAAGCGGTCCGTAAAGGGAAGGGGGCTAAAAGATGGAAAAAGTCCTCTACCCGTTGCGAGAGAGAGGTTTTAAGGCCACCTCCCGTCAATTGATAAACCGCTTAAGCAAAATAGTTAGTAAACTCGCCATTATTTTGTGCTTAGGAGCCTTTCTAAATAACAATAAAAAAAGATTCTCCCCCCGAATGGGAGGGAGAATCTAAGACTATCTCGGACTAATTACTGAACTGTTTCAGCTAGCGAGTTAGTAAGAGCGCCATTATTTAGGCCTTGTGTGTAAAGAGTAACACCAGCAGCGTTAGCCGGCACATTTACTGTAAGTGATGCGTCACCGTTTGCATCTGCAACAAGAGTAGGGAATCTACTAATTGGTGGAGTCATATCAACAATACCGTAGGCAGTGGTGATCGGACCTGCACCTGCAAGAGAGTAACCAATAATAACGTTTGAGCTAGGTGCTGCGCCTGTAACACTGAATGTTACTGGTGAACCTGCAGTCATTGGAGTAATAGCGTAAGTTAATCCGCCGCCTCCCATACCTGAGTCATTGTCAACTCTTACATTATCAATACTGCTGTTATGAGCATAATCACCCACGTAGTGGAATCCTACCATTACACTGGATAGACCAGCATATGCAGAAATATCTACAGTGTCTCCGGCATTGTTTAGTCCCAAGTCAGACCAAACCATGGTCCAAGTGGCACCACCGTCTGTAGAGACATCGACACTTTGAGAATCAAGGTAACTGATATAACCCATGAAAGTATCAAAGTGAACATAAGCTTCCGTTTCGGCGCTTAGGTCCATTGCAGGTGTTGCAAGGATGTTGTCACACAGGCCTACACCGGCCTCGTCAGCGTGATAAGCCTTACCAGCGCTTGCAACCCAACCAGCAGATGCAGATCCGTTTAGGTTTTGAGTTGTCCAGCCAGCCGGAGGTACTACGCCCGCATTGAAGTCTTCTTCCAAGATTGCAGGAGGAGGAGGCGGGCCGCCATTAGGATCGACATCGTCAATTACAACATTGTCAACCGATGTGTTGTGTGCGTAATCACCTACATAGTGGAATCCTAACATTACGCTAGCCTGACCAGCATATGCAGAAAGATCTACGTCTGTAGAGACATCGTTAAAACCAAGGTCAGACCAAACCAAAGTCCAGGTAGCTCCACCATCTGTAGAGACATCGACACTTTGAGAGTCAAGGTAAGAAATATAGCCCATGGTAGTGTTCATGTGCAACCAAGCCTCAGTAAGGCCACTTAAGTCCATTGCAGGTGTTGCAAGGATGTTGTCACACAGGCCTACACCGAGCTCGTCAGCGTGATACGCCTGACCATTTAGGTCGGAAACCCAACCAGCTGATATAGATGCGTTTAGATTTTGTGTAGTCCAACCAGATGGTGGTACCACGTTAGCGTTGAAGTCTTCTGATAAGACCGTTGTTTGAGCACTTAGTGCGCCCACACAGCAAACTGCTGCAAAGAGAGAAAGTAAAGATTTCATTAAAGAATTGGGGTTTGGGGATTATTAGTAACTAGAGCATTGCCAGAAGGCATAAAGCTATTTAAACAACCGTACTAGAATATTGCCATTCGCGGCGGTATTTAAGCATAATTATTTAAGTAATTCGGCATTTATCGCCCTAAATCGTTGTTTAATGCGCCATTGAGGGGTTTCACAACTCCTCTGCGCAAATTTTATTACCAGACAAGGGCCCTAAACCGAGGCAAAGGCCTGATTTTACGCATTGACACACCAAGGACTGATTGACTACCGTTTTACGGAACCGAGCGTGAAACAGCAGGGAATCCGCGTCTGAGGTGGTCTTTGGCCTGGATAGCAGCTAATGGGCGATGATTGCGAGCTAGGCGCATATTATCCATTAAAGCTTATCGCCTAACACCACCTTCACCACCGGATTTTCACCGAAGGCATAGCCGAAGTGAAAGAAGTCTGGCAGGTTTAAAAAGACTAAGTCGGCATCATGCCCTACTTTAATGCGCCCCTTCGATTCGCCCAGCCCCAAACTATCGGCAGCGCCAGCAGTAACGCCATGCATGGCCTCTTGCGCTGACAAGCACAAACGCACGCGAGCGAAGTGGGCGGCTTCAGCTAGCGACGGGGTGTAACTAGATCCAGGATTAAAATCGGTACCAATGAAATACTTGACCCCAGCTTTAATCATTTTTCGTGCCGGAGCATCTATCTTTTGGCGTAAAAAATGC
>JAQWRF010000007.1 GCA_029243845.1 Planctomycetota bacterium
AGCGGCATGATTTATGGGCACTGCGGGTGCTTGATGGCGACGAAGTTGATTTCCCATTCACAGACTTAAGCCAATTCGAAGGCCTCGAAGACGATTTGCTGCTTAAGGCCAATCCGCTGGCGATTGCCGAAGCCTACCGGGACGAGTTCGAAGATCATGCGCAAGACTTACGTCAACAAATGCGTTCGCTTGGTTGCACCTTTCGCCGCCTGCGCACGGATGCCTCCGTTGAAGAAAACATCCTTCAAGTCTTAGCTAGTCGAGATTCCAAACTCGCACGTAAAGGTCGATGAATTTTATTTTCGGATCGCTCTTGTGGTTACTGCCCTTGGCGGCGGTACCGATTATTATTCACTTATTGCAACGCCAGCGTTATGTACAAGTAAAGTTTGCGGCTACTGATTTTTTACGCAAGGCTATTCAGCGGGTACGCCGCAGGGTTTTATTGCAAGATTTACTCTTACTCTTGTTGCGCACTTTAGCAGTGATACTAGTGATCTTGGCTTTAGCAAGACCCAGCGCTCATTCGCAACTTCTTGATGCCGCGCGGGCGCCGCAACTTGAAGTTGTCATTCTCGACACCTCAATGTCTATGCAGCAATTTGTTGGTGACAGCAATGCTTTTAGCGCTGCGCAGGACATAGCAAAGAATATCTTCAGTAATCTCGACGACAGTCGTGATCGCGCTGCATTAATTATGGCATCGCGACACGCACAAATTTTATCGCAGGGCAGTTCGCGCCAAGCATTAAGGTCGCTTACTGCAAAGAGTCTAGCATGTGGCAACGCAAATGCTAACTGGCTCGATGCTGTTCAGATTGCTGAAGATGTTATTGGTGAACTGGCGCTTGAAAATAGCGAAGTTCGGTTGACAATCATTAGTGATTTTCAAGACAATGAGTGGTTTGATGGTGGCGAAGCCGCAGCAGCTATGCAGTTATTTAGTGATAGTAATGTAGTCATTGATTACCAAACGGTCGGCGCAGGACAAACCTCAAACGTGGCGGTGCATCATTCGACCGTTACACCTCAGGCTGTAGTCAAAGGAGGCGAAGTCGTATTCAGTTGTGAAGTGCGTAACTACACTAGCCGTCCGCAGCAGCGATTGTTGCAACTATCCCTTGACGGAAAAATTATCGCCGAGAAAGAGTTCGAACTCAAAGCGCGTAGTAGCGAGAGCTTTGAGCAAATGTTCAGTCTTAACGAAGTGGGCTCGCGCAAAGTTGAGGTGGCGATTACTGCCGATGGTCTACACGCCGATGACCAGCAAAGTGTTGGCCTAGAGGTGGTAGCTGAATGGACGACTATTTTATGTAGCAACAATAGCGACTTTGGCAACGCTGACGTTAGCTCTAATTTCCTGTCGTATCTAAACCTTGGCGATCAAGCGCCATTACGCCCTATTGTCCTTGGACCACACCAGCTCAGCACAAGCGCTTTAAACGAGGCGCAGCTGCTGATATTGTCTGATTTAAGTTCATTACCGAACAGCAAAATAAAGCTGATAGAGTCTTTCGTTGCTGCTGGCGGCGGACTGTTAGTCGTGGTCGGCCCGCAAAGCAGCACCCCTGCCTTGCAGCCTCTAATGTTGCAGCTTGGCTTGAAGCAATTTGAAATTGCAGGTGCGCAGCAGCGTGATGCCCTGTTAACCATAGACCATACCGAGCACCCGGCGCTTAAGCTGTTTAGTGACCCGCAGTGGCAAGCTTTACTTACTGAAGTTCCGCATCGCATTTTTCAGCAGCTCGATGTCGACGGTGAACATCAATTGATATTAAGCTTTTCGGCTACCGACAACGACTATAAGTCTGCCGCGCTTCTTCAACTCCATCATGGTAAAGGCAAGGTTGCGGTTTCTGCCGTTGCCCCGTACGCGCGCTGGAATCGCATGCCTGAAGTCCCTGGTGGCACAATGGCACTTATTTACGATTTGTTATTTTCATTAGTACCGCAACCCGCGTTGCCGTCCAAGCTAAACGTCACTGAACGACTTGACTTACCTCACGCCGTGACAATCACCAGCCCAGCTGGAAAAAGTTTGCGGCACTCATCGCAATTGACTCTGGGTGTGCTTGGCGCTTACACCATCGACGGCCACAGCGTTGGCGTGCATAGCTTAGATAGCGAGAGTGACTTGCGCAGCATCGATGTCAGCAATTTGCCTTCGTATTCTGACACGCAAGCCGCTGCTGTTGCTAATACGCAACAGCAAAGCAATGCGCCGTTGGCTGCAACTTTGCTTTATGTACTACTCGCGTGCTTAGTTTGCGAGTCACTGCTAAGTTTCGCCATTGACAAGAGGAGGACTGCATGAGTCAAAGCTTAGTCTTTATTAATGCGCCACAAGCATGGGTGATTGTGTTGCTCATCTTGCCGACGCTGCTGTTCATTGCTTTGCTTCCCTACTACAAAGCTTTACGTAACAGAGACGCTAGCAAATCTATTCTGCCAACGGCAATTTGTGTGATGGCACGCTTTGTTTGC
>JAQWRF010000033.1 GCA_029243845.1 Planctomycetota bacterium
AAATATGAATACCATGGCGGCAGCCAAGGCCATTAAGGGGCGTTTGTTGTTGTTTTTCATAGTTCGAAGAGGACGACGCCGTCCTCGGTGACGGTGGTGGAGTTGATTTTGAAGGAACCTGTGTCTGCCCAGTACACCCAACCTGTTGTGTCGTCAGCATTTAAGACAGTGCCTCCCGGCTGAACAACCATGATGGTCGTTAGATCATTAAATGGATTAGCTGGCAGTGCATCACGCAAATAAGGGCCGAAATAGTAGCCAGGAGTGCCTATCACAGCAGTGATGCCATCGTCGTTACTGGCTAATTGCAACTGATTGAGCAGCGTTTGCTCAGACCATAGTCCCGTTGCATCGTCGTGTCCGGGGATTTGCTCGCAGTGTTGGAAGGCATAAAAATCGCAAGCGGTGCGCATACGACCGAGTTGCGATTGCACAGCGGACACTTGCGCGTTACTAACCGTAGCCTGGAAACTCGGTAGGGCTATGGTGGCCAGCATCATCAAAATCGCGGCTACCACTGATAATTCGATCAGGGTAAAACCGGAATGCGATTTGTTGCGAGTAGTTTTCATTGGAAGCGAAGCGTTAACTTCACCCCTTTTACGTCACTCACGCCAACGTACTTTAGATAAATCTAATAAAAGCTACGGCAAGAAATTCTTAGCGTCCTTTATTTTCGTTGGTAAATATTCTTCAATAACGAAATTCAAGCCCCACTTCGCGAAAGCCTGCTGTTCGGCGCGAACGCCCATCTTTAGCATCTGCTTAATCGCTTTTACCCATTTCGGGTGCGCTTTAAAGAACGGATCGTTCTTTAAAGCGTCTTTAGCTCGCTTGATATCGACCGGCAGTAGTGGGTGGGTAGCATCTTCGAGTTGAAAGTCGATAATGTCTTGGGGGGTCACACCCATGAATGTAGCGTTCGGTACGCAGAAGTCTTTATTCACGTGCGCTGCAGCGCCAGAACCCACTTTCAGAGTACGGTAAATATTACAAATACCATACGGGTCACAGTCTACAAACACGTAAACCGGCAACTTTAGGTCTTGACTTAAGCGTCGCGTAAAACGACGCGTGGCACGTGTCGGCACTCCACTCATTTCTACCAAGATGCAATTCGAGTTGCGCCAATAGCGATGGTGATTCAAGCGCTGAAACATACCGCCGGTTTCAATGGCGATAATAAAATCAGCGGTAGTCTCAAAACCAAGATGGTCAACGGAGCTTGGAATCGTGTATGCACCGGAACCCATTGCCGCGCAATCAGAGCGAATGGCCTCACCCGTTTCTGGGTCATGATCGATAACCGTTAACGCGCCAACAACCGAACCACCATGCTCTTCAGGGCGGAATCGCAGAATCTCGCGCGTGATGTCCTTTAGCGAGAACATGCCTTCGATATCATCGAGCACGCTATCCGACTCGCGCTGCTCGCCAAATTTTGCGTCGCCCCAGTTTTTCGATACGTAGTAAGCCTCACGTTTCGTAGCGAAGTCATCGTCGGCAACCATGTCTTTCGCCAGTGACATGAGTCGTAAAGTCTGGGCGAAAGTTTTCACTGAGTTTACGTCTAAGCGGCGCGTTTTCATGTTGCCGGCCATTTCGAAATAACCTGTTTTTTTGTCGTACGTGACGTTCTTCAGATTGCGCTGCGGCATGACCATTTCCGGTAATTCACCGCTATTAGCAACATTAAATACATCTAGAGCTACATCCTTAATCGACTCTATCGCCACTGCAGACAAATCGTTCTTGCCCTTTCGCTTGGATGGCCCCGCTTTACGCACTTTTTCAGGAGTGAATTTTTTCTTGGTAACTTTCTTGGTAACCTTCTTTTTCTTTTTAGCAGCCATCGTTCTAAATCTTACGAGTGGATTCTAGTGTTGCGCGCAACATATCAACGGTGTCTTCACGCACTTCTGGTTCTAGTTTCAAAATCTCTTGCAAACCAATTCCCACATGTGGCAAGAATGCATCGATGTAATTGCGTTTCTGGAATTCCGAGGAAATCTTTTTGCCCTTGCGGATGTGAACACCCAACTTGCGTCCGGCTTCTTGCATCGCAAGCCTCACCTCTTTAAGGATTTCATCGTATGGCGCAATCGCCTCTTTGGCCTCAGAAGTAAACGGTACCCACACGCTTGCCATGTGCACCAAAATTACCGCGGAACCAACGGGCAAGGATCCCTTCGATTGTTGCAAACCGTAGTTTTTCCAGCTAGTAGAAATAGCCGCCTTGGTGAAACCGCAACTAGCTTGCTGACTTAACAACGGCACGCGGTTAGCAAAACGTAGAATACGTATCGCGTCGTCAGCATTGCCCAATAAGTTTTCGGTGTCAAAAGTGCCGCGCTTCTTCTTTTTTATTTTAGTAATCTTGCCATCACCATCTACATCGAGGTGATCATCGCCAGGCTTGGCCCACGCAATGCCAACTTCAATTTGAAAGGGGTTGCCTCGATATACAGAAGGTGGACGCGTGCAAACCGCGTAAAAGTCGGCATCTGTTTCTTTTTGGAGCCCTTCTAGAATACGTTCTTCGCCGATGGGTGACAAACATGTTGTCGGCGGCGATGAAATCTTCGCTTTTTGAATGGCACGGTGCAGCGCATCTGCTTCTTCACGTGCGATGCGTGACGGATAAGATTTTTCGCTAAGACCGGCTTCGGCGATAATTGATTTTGCGACCTTGGGCCCAACGCGGCAGAAATCTTCTTTTAAGAAGCCCGACAGCCATCGCGAATTTGTTTGGCGCAGCATTTTGATTAACTCGCCAAGTTCTACGCCATATGGGTGCGGCTTAATTTCTTCGCCGCGCTCTGGCACAATCTTTGATGCAGCCTCGTAAACCATGGGCTCTTCCATTCCAGGCGCGAGATAGGTGAGTGATGCATGTGGGTTGGCAACGGCAGTTTGCTTAATGTAATCATCAACCGACCCTTTACCGCGCTTGTAAGTCGCCTCGAGGGTGCATTCAAAGCGCGTGCCATGCTTTAGATGCCAGTCAGCAAGCTCCTTGTCGCGCGTAATCATCGGCTTGTTTTTTGTCGAGTCCATTTGCAGCACAAAGTGGTGGGCTTTTTTACGCTTGACCCGTGAAATAATTTCTGGGCCCTTGCCTGTGGTCATCTGCGCATACAAGCCGGCAGCCGAAATGCCAATACCTTGCTGACCGCGAGACTGGCGGCGGCTGTGAAACTTAGAGCCGTAAAGCAACTTGCCGAAGATATTTGGCACCTGAGCTTTGACGATTCCAGGACCATTGTCTTGGATAGCCACCTTAAAACGGTCATCCTGACCATCTATGGCCATAATTTCGACCAATATTTCTGGCAGGATTCCCGCTTCTTCGCAGGCGTCCATAGAGTTGTCGACCGCTTCTTTAATAGTAGTGAGAAGCGCCTTCTTCGGGTTATCAAAGCCTAGCAGGTGACGATTCTTCGCAAAAAACTCGGATATCGAGATCTCGCGCTGCGATGCCGCCATTTGGTCGGCGGTTAAGTGTTTAGATTTAGCCAAAGTGTTATCAATTCTGGGATTACCGGCTCATTGTTGCTTATTTGACTATCTATTACTAGTGCTTTGGCATAAAAATACTATTGCAAGGAAATCGCAAACATATTTAACGACATAAGCTATTTGTTTTAAATGAATTAACTATTAGCAAGTTTCTACTAAAGTATTTGCAAGATACTACCCGATAGCAGATATGAACGGCGCGATGTCGGATGAGAACTAGAAATGAAACAAACTACCCCAAACAAGTACGAAGCACAAATTGAGCAGTGGACAGGCCTCGTCTGGCACATTGTAAATAAAATCAAAGGTCGTTTGCCTTTTAGCGTCTCTGAAGAGGAATTATACGCCGCAGGTATGTTTGGATTGATGCGCGCAGCTCGTTCTTATGACGAATCTCAGGGCGCGCAATTCAAGACCTACGCTTACCACCGTGTGCGCGGCGCCATCCTCGATGATCTTCGCCGTATGGACTTCTTGCCGCGCTCTATACGTGATAAGGCTAAGGAAACCGGTGAGGATGCACCAGCTATCGTCGCGCTACCAACTGACGAAGATGGACATATTGGCTTGGGTGCGAGTAAAGAGACGGATAGTGTCGAGCAAGACGAAATGATGGGCAAGATGCATACTGCCATCGATACGCTGCCAGAAAAAATGAAGTCAGTAATGAGTATGTACTACCGCGACAATATGAAGATGTGCGAAATTGGTGCACGCCTTAACATCACTGAGTCACGCGTCTCGCAGATTCACACCAACGCGGTGTCACGTTTGCGCCGAATGTTAAATCCATCCGACGCTTAAATCTCTTTTTCTAGACGACTTCATCAGTTAGGATGGTTGTATGTGCAAGCGTACGACCATCCTTTCTTTTTTAGCCGCGGCGTTGTTTCCGGGTTTGCTTGCTGCGCAGTTGAGTTACGACCTCGATATCGAGCTCCACGACGATGGTCGCACCATTTACGGGCGCTCGCTGGTCGTCAGCTGGGTTAATACTGCGTCGACGCCAACAGACGAACTTTATTGGCATGTTTACAACAATGCGTGGTCAGATAAAGACACCGTGTTCCTTACTGAAGGTCGCTACTACGGCTCGACTGATTTGCCGCGCGAGTGGGGTAGCACCGAGGTGTTTAACGTATCGATGCTTTCAACCGTCGACGTTGATGGCAACGCTACGACCTCTGGCGAAAAACTAACATTCGATTACGTGAATCTTATTGATAAGACGGTGGGTGTTGTGAAATTGCCGGTTGCCATTGAGCCAGGCGGCTCAGTGCAGGTGCGCCTCGAATTTACTTCGGTTATGCCCCAAGCATTTCGCCGTAGCGGATGGGGAGAAGGCGGTTACTTACACGCCGTGCAGTGGTACCCGAAGCTTGGCGTCTACGAAGAGCTTGATGGCAAAGATCAATGGAATTGCGAGCCTTACCATTACATGTCGGAGTTTTACGCCGACTTCGCAGATTACAATGTCGAGTTGACTTTGCCCGAACGCTTCCGCGATCATTGCGTTACCACTGGCACGCTTGAAGAGATGAATAATTCGAATGGCAAAGTTGTTTACTCCTCAGTAGCAGAAAAGGTTCATGATTTCGCATTCACTGTTGATGCCGAAGCGCTACTGCTGCGCCGCACTTTTCATGAAATCGACTACCGCGATGACGCCGAAGAGATGAAAATAAGCGCGGCCTTGGGCAAAACGCCAAAGGAAGTGCGCCCACAATCTTGTGAGATGATTTTGCTGCTACAGCCCGAGCATGCTGAATATGCAAATCGTTATTTTGATGCGACTGCAAAGTCTCTTTACTACTTTGGCTTGTGGTACGGCACCTACCCTTACGAAACGATTTCGGTTGTCGATCCGGCGAATAATGCGCGCAAAACCGGCGGCATGGAATACCCGCGTTTGTTTACTGGCGGCGCGCGCTTGGGCATGGCCGAGAGAACATTAAGTCCGCAAGGTGTCACTGTTCACGAATTCGGTCATCAATTTTGGTATGGCTTAGTCGCCAACGACGAGTTTCGTCACGCTTGGCTCGATGAAGGCTTTACTACGTTTTCCACTAATCGCATTCTAGATCTAGCCTTTGATGCTCCGCTCGAGACTTACACGCTGCTTGGTCAACAATACTACGGGCGCGCTCCGATGACGATTCCAAGTTATG
>JAQWRF010000047.1 GCA_029243845.1 Planctomycetota bacterium
AAGTAGTGCGGATGTGCAGTTTGCTAAATTTGAATTCTTGAACGCCCATGGTTTGCATGCGCAACTGCATCTTGAATCAGCGTCTTTCCTTAAGTCATTTCCTAGCCAGCGTGAGGCCTTTATGGCAGCTGCCAAAACTTGGAAGTAGAATCGAGTAATTCGTTACGGCTTGCGCTGTGCTCAAATGTGTTTCCCGCACATGATGCCGCTCAAGCCATCGATTCTTTAGGCGGCTCGATGCGTAAAGTCGTGGCAAAATTGCCTCATAATGTTGCGTCAAACATTTCTTACGGATTATATTTTTCTGATTTGGCGTCGCGCCAATTTATAGATTCGCCACAGTCGTTTGCTGATTATGCCGCGCTGTTGACGGAGCTAAATTTAAAAGTAACAACAGCCAATGCCTTTCCTTTCGGAAATTTTCACGCTGCGGACGTAAAAGAGAAAGCGTTTCTGCCTGATTGGCGAGAGCAATCCCGAGTAGATTACACTTGCCGTGTCGCCGACTTGCTAGCACAACTAGCAACCAGCGATAAGGGATTGTCTATCTCCACCTGCCCCTTTGGCTACGACTCTGCTGCCGCATGCGAACAGAGCATTGGCAACGTAAGATTAGTTGTCGCGCATCTACGGCAATTGCATCAGCGAACCGGCAAGCACATTCGCCTAGCATTCGAAGCCGAGCCGTGCGCATGTTTTAGTGACAGCGGGGCGCTAATCGATTATCTGGCAACAAGCTTCAGCGATGACGAGCGACGGTACATCGGCATTTGTTTCGATTTATGTCATTCCGCCGTCACTGACGAAGCCTATGAGCAAGTTCTTTCGCAAGCGGAACGGCAAAACGTCACGATAGCCAAAGTGCAAATATCTTCTGCGCTGCAACGTGACTCGAAGTTGTGTGGTTCAAGCGCAGGTGACCTAGAGGAATTAGCGGGTAGCGCGTATTTCCATCAGTGTCGGGTAGACGACACGCTCTACGCTGACATCGCAGAGGTGCCGCCTGTGACGAAGCTAACAGGGAGTGCGTGGCGCATTCATTGCCATGTGCCGATTTGCTACAGCGATTACGGTAGTGGATGGCTAGCGACAGCATGGCGGCCTGCTGTAGAGGCGGCTATTGCTGCGCAGATTAAAGACTTTGAGGTCGA
This sequence comes from Planctomycetota bacterium, assembly GCA_029243845.1. Classification (GTDB taxonomy): domain Bacteria; phylum Planctomycetota; class UBA1135; order UBA1135; family UBA1135; genus JAPKEZ01. The sequence continues at coordinate 1,152 of JAQWRF010000047.1, forward strand.
AACATACACGCTCTCGCTGCTTAATACCAAGTTCGTCAAAGGGGAAAGCGTTGAAGAATGCGTGGCGCAAGAGATATGTGCCGGGTTTTTAGCTCTCGGTCTTGACACTGATGCTGGGTGACACTATTATTTTCGGCCATTCGCTAGTCGAATGACCTGGCCCCATCGTCTAGTCTGGCCTAGGACACCAGGTTTTCATCCTGTCAACAGGGGTTCGAATCCCCTTGGGGTCACCAATCAAGCAGCTCGTTAACTTCGGTTAGCGAGTTGTTTTTTTATTCCTTGCCGCCAAGCGGGTGAGCTTGAGCGTATAAATTGCGCAGCCCTTCAATGGACACGTGCGTATAGATCTGAGTGCTGCCAAGACTGGCGTGGCCAAGTAGCTCTTGCACGGTACGCAAATCAGCGCCGCGACGCATTAAATGAGTGGCAAAGCTATGGCGTAAAGTGTGGGGTGAGCAAGGAGAATGAATGCCGGCACGCAACAAAAACTTGTCAAGGATGCGGCGAATCGAACGGTCGCTGATACGCTTGCGGTGTTTGTTAACGAAAACAGCTTCGTCATTAAATCCTTTTGCCGTCTTGAACATAATATATTGTTCTAGCGATTCTACCGCTGGTTTGCCCAGCATTGCATAACGTTGCTTCTTGCCCTTGCCGTGCAGCAGCACCAAGCCGCGGTCGAGCTGCAAGTGCTTGAGGTCAATCGCCACTAATTCTGAAACACGACAGCCCGTTGAGTAGAGCGTTTCGAGGATGGCACGATCGCGATCTTCGTTACGGTCGTCGGGACATGGTGCCTTGAGCAAGCGCTCCACTTCGTCTTCTTCAAGAAAACGTGGAAGCTTCTGTGTTTTGCGTGGGCCGCGGAGTCCGACGCAAGGATTGTCTTCAATGTAACCTAAGTCTTCGAGCCACCTGAAGAAACTGCGTAAAGTGGAAAGGTGGCGCGCCATTGTCGAAGGGCCAAGTTCTGCTTCAAGCAACGACCCAAGATAAAGTCGAATGCGGGATGCCGTGATTCGCTGCACCGGTGGCGGTTCGGCGCTGACTGAGGTGTCAAGTGGGTCGCAACTTAAAAAATCGATGAAGCGTGATAAATCGCGATGGTAGGCGCGTAAAGTATGTGGGCTAACCTGACGCACCTCGCGTAGATGCTTCAAGAATTTGTCGTTCAGGGTTGCCAAGGGTAAGCTCACAGATAAAGAATAACCGCAAGGCATAAGCCTTGCACCACATCAAGGAACATAGTTCCACTTCAGTACGTCATAATTTCATGAGCAACTTTAATGTTCGGTGTATCGCACGTTCCGCGACAGCTGTTTTGCCAAGCAGCTGCTTGCTAGAGATGCCGCCATCGACACAGTTGGTTTTCTTGGATAGCTCTTCAGGCCGCGGCTTGTCGGCAATTGCGTTTGGCCCAGATGATGCTGTAGTGGGGCGCGTATCGCCAGCGGTATCCACTAGCGAAAAATGGCCACTGTCTAATGTCGATCCTGCGCAAGAGCTCGAGCGCGCTTGCCAAGACGAAAATTGGTCTTTCGATGCTGGCATACCACAAATTGGTGTTGGCTGGATTGGCTGGTTTTCCTTTGAGTGTGGCCACGCCTACGAATCGTTTCCATGGAACGCTCCATACCCCGATTCTTGGCCCGACTACAACTTCGGACGTTATCGCCAAGCTTTAGTCTGGACTCCAGATGGTCGGGCGATGTTGCTGTATGCCTTTTGTGATGATTTGCCTGATGCCTCTGCCGATGCTTTAGCGTTATTTGAAGATGTAATCGCTAAAGCCGAGTGCAGGCAAGTTGACTTGGCTCCACAAAAGCAAAAACTTAATGCTGAAAAAGGTGCTGCCTATCAAGATGGCGTTAAAAAGTTGCGCGCATTGATTGCCGAGGGCGAATTGTTTCAAGCAAACCTTTCGCATGAAATGTCTGGGGAGTTTAAAGGGAATGCACGTGAGTTATATGTCAGCTTGCGCGACGAGCAGCCGACCGAATTAAGTTGTTACTGGGAAGATCAAAGCGGACGCAGTTTGATTTCGCATAGTCCCGAAAGCTTTTTAAATGTCAACGGCGCAGAGATTGTTTCGCGTCCAATCAAGGGCACGGCGCATCGTGAACAAGATGCACAGTTGGATGCAAAAGCAGCCGAGCAATTGAATGCCAACGAAAAAGAAATAGCAGAGTTAAACATGATAGTGGACATGACGCGCAATGATTTGGGTCGTGTTGCAACCGTCGGCCAGGTTGCCGTGGAAGATGTCGGAAGTGTGGTCTCTTATCCAACATTACACCACCGCGAAGCCATCATTCGCGCACGGTGGCGTCCGCAAACAGGCTTGGCAAAACTTATCGCTGCAACCTTCCCACCAGCATCCATTTCCGGAGCACCGAAGGTTCGCGCATTGCAAGCTATAGCAGAAATTGAACAGCGCTCACGTGGGGCATACTGTGGATCACTGGGTTACTGGCTGCCGTCCGCGTCGCCACATGGTGAATTCTCGGTATTGATTCGTACCGCATGCATCGCCAAGGGGACTTTGCGTTTGGCTGTCGGTGCTGGCATTGTCTGGGATTCTGATCCGCAAGCAGAATGGGAAGAAACTTTGCTCAAGGGACGGTATCTTAGGGATGAATGAGTACGTCCAAAGACTTTGCTAGCGTGTTAATGCTAGATGGCCTCGCGCTCGATGGCGCGCGACCGATGATTCCGGCAACCTGGCCGGCGCTGATGCGCGGCGAGGGCATCTTTGAAGCTTTTTTAGTTACTGATTCCTGTCCACCACCCATGCTGGAGGATCACGATGCGCGGTTGTGCCTTTCTGCTGAATTAGCGGGATTCGCAGTGAGCAGTGGGCAACTTCGGTCGAAACTAAGCAAGTTTCTGCCATTGATTGCGCAAGGGCAATGGCGGGTGCGTTGCAGTGTGTTGCGCGGTGAGAACAATCAGCAGCATTGGTTGTTTAGTGCAGGCCCAGAACAACCCGCACCTGAAAGCGCGGTGTTGATGGTGTCTGATTTTAGGCTTGACCCTCTCGACCCCATGGCTGGTGCCAAAACGATTTCACGCGCCGCGTTGCAGCGCGCACGCGAGCTGGCTACCGCAGCAGGTGCTTTCGAGGCATTGCTGCTGACCATTGACGGCGATGTCGCTGAAGGGACTTCAACTAATATTTTCGTGTATGCCAATGGCAAACTGAAAACCCCGGCCCTGAGCCGTGGCATTCTCGGTGGGGTGACGCGGCTAAATATTTTACGCTCATGCAAGGCATATGGTATTACATGCGAAGAATCGAGGCTAGAATTAGACGATTTAGCGACTGCAGAAGAGGTTTACATCAGTAATGCGGTTATTGGGCTCATTCCCGTAACTAAAATATTGAAGATTAGGGAAGACTACCCCGGAGTAAAAGGGTCTAAACTAATAGAGATTCGTAAGGCTTACCGCCGCTTCCTCGAGTCCACACTTACTTAATATGTTCGTCCTACTTACTAGTTTTTACTTGCACTTCATTCCGCCGATGTATGACGATGTCGTGGCGCCCGTTGCCTCTTTAATGCTCGTACAACAGCAAGATTTAGGCGAGCAGCTTACTGCGCTCGACAAGTTAATGCGTGGTAAAGACAATCAGGCTGATGTCCTTGAATCCATCGCGCGTTTGCGCGTTACTGCAGTTGTTCTTCGGAACCAATTGTTCGCGGCAGAAAACCCCGGTGAAGATGACAGCAAGTCTGAGATGAAAAAAATCATCAAATCATCTCGTCGTGATTTGGCTAAAATAGCCGACAACCTAATGGGAGTGATTTTGCATTCGCGCCGCAAGGAGATTACCGCGGAGAACATGAAAATATGGGAGTCTGCTGCTAAATCCCTAGGACAATTAGGTGACCCTGGCGCTCACGACCTATGGCAGATTTTTTCTAAGACCAAGAAGTTTCGTGACGAGGCTGATTTCCTCAAGCTGTGTTTGGTAGAAATTGGCACCACTAAAGATTACACAAAGACAGCGGTCTTAATCGATTTGTTGGACAGCTCAGAGTTTTTGTATATCGCTGGTGCTGCCGAAGCTCTTGCCCAATTTGGCGATGCGCCGGGTAAGCAACGCCGCACTGCTGTTGAAGCGCTGAGCAAGTTGGTTTCGCAGTACTATGAGAATATCCAATCTACGCCTAGCAACGAAGAGTCGCAGCGGAAATACCGCATTTGTTCGCAGCCGATGATCAAGGCATTGAGTGCGCTGACCGGCCAGAAAATTGTGCGTCCTCTTGAATGGACTGAGTGGTGGAATGACAATAAGAACAAGTCAGAGCTGTGGCAAGACAAAGATGAGTGATTCAATAGAACCCATAGACTCCGGAGAGATTGACTTAGCTCCGGCTCAGCAACAACAACCCGGTTCCTTGCTGCGCCTACGTGACGTCCAAGCGCTTAATCGCTCTTTTCGTCGCCTTGCAGAGGTACAAGAGGTTCTGCTAGATCGTCTAGAAGAGCTCGAAGAAGAAAAAATCAAACAGTCCAAGTTCAACTCGCCGTTGTTGGCGATTTCAGGCATGGTCTTGGGCATAGGACTGACAGCTGTTGCGTTTGTGTACATGCAACCCGCAAGCGAAATATTGGTGCAGCAAGAGCCAGCTCCTATAACTATTACGCAGCCCGAAATAGTGATTCAGGCTCCTGACAATACCGAGCTTAATGACAATTTCGCCAAGCTTAGCGAGAGTCTCAGTGCAGTCATTAGCGCGCAAAACTCCGACCGTGAGCAAATGTCAGATTTGACTGCGCAAATACTATCAAGCGAAAATCAAAATAGTGCTTTGCGTCAAGCAATGGCTGACATCCAAGAGAAGCATCAGCGAGAACTTGAAGAGGTAAAGAAGCGGCAGCCGACAGCGATAGCCATGCCAGCGTTGCAGGTGCCGCCAATAGCCGCTCCAGCGCTTGCCGGCACAGTGCCAGTAAGTGAGTTGGTCATCAAATTAAATGCTTTGTTGGCTGCCGACGGTTATTCAAAAAATCAATTTCAAGTGGCGACTAAAGTTGATGGTGTCGCCGAGTTGAATAATGTGATTATGCTCAGCTGGGATTCATCCGGGAAGCTTGAATCAATGATTGATGCCACTAGTGTTAAGCTTGAGCTGCATAAAATGAGTCACACCGTGGTGATGACCTTTAGCGATGGTAGTCGCACCGTAGGTGGGGCGGCTAAAGTTGCATTGCCGGAAGAAGGAGTGCGCCTCGAGTTTAGCGAAGTAAATGCCGATGTTTGGGTTGAGCAATTTCCAGAACTCATTATTGCGGGTCCCGCCGCGAACGTACCACAATCTGTGAATGACAGCGGCCAAGTGAAAGTAGCATTAGATTCCTTGATATCTAAGCGTGGTTCATTTAGTTACTACAAACTTTCTGCTCTTGGCGAAATAAATGGTGACGAGTTGCGTTATGTGCAAATCAATTGGCACGATAATTCCGGACGCCTTGTGAAGACCATCGAAGCAGATAGCTTGTTAGTGGTATTGCACAAATCGGGTTCCGTAGAGTTGCAAATGCGTAACGGTGCCTTTTTGTCAGGTAACCAGCGCAGCCCATTCTCGTCGGATCGATTTAGCTTGCATCTACCACGTCAGGACATGCAACTATGGCGCGACTCTATCGTGCCTACTCGCGAAGCTGGTTTTTAGAATGGCGTCTGCTCCCGACGAAGTTTTTAGCGTCGCCGGTGCGCTTGAAATGGCGCGCAATGCATTAGACTGCGAAGTGGGCTCGGTTTGGCTCGAAGCAGAACTTTTCCAATACCGCGGACCACACGCTAGTGGTCACTATTACTTTAAATTGCGCGATCAGGAGGCAACCGTCGATGCCATTATGTGGCGCGGCAAAGCGGCGCGTATTTTAAACTTTGACGCCCAAGACGGTATGCAGGTTCTGGTTCAGGGGCGCTTCGACATTTATGCTGCGCGCGGTAGTTTGAGTTTTCAGGTAGAGGCCATGCGCCCTCTAGGCGCTGGCGGCCTCGCTCAGCAATTCGAATTGCTGAAGCAAAAGTTGCTCGCCGAGGGCCTGTTCGAGAGTGAAAACAAATTGGCGATACCGGTGCGTCCGCGCAAGGTGGTAGTCATCACGGGTCAAGGCTCTGCGGCTTGCGCCGATATTTTGAGTTCCTTAGAAGAATCGCAGGCGCCGCTTGATATTTACCTTTGCTACTCGCGTGTCCAGGGAACGCAGGCCGTTGATGATTTAGTAGACGCCCTCCAGGCAGCTACTAAATTAAGGCCAGATGTCATCCTGCTTTCGCGCGGCGGCGGTTCTCTTGAAGACTTGTGGTCCTTTAACGAAGAAAAACTAGTGCGCGCCATTGCGGCTTGTCGCATACCGATAGTCTCAGCAGTTGGGCATGAAGTAGATACTACACTGTGTGATTTAGTCGCCGATTATCGTGCCATTACCCCGACAGCCGGCGCGCAATTTATAGCCAGTGGCTGGTTGGCATCCTTGCAAGAATTGAAAAACTTGCGCCACCGATTGTTGGCGCAATCACCGCAATCTGCAATGCAGCGATTGCGTAATAGATTTCATCAGGCTGAATCTAGATTGGCTCAGGCACCGCTTGATTTGCTGGCCCAAACCAAAGCTAAATTACTGCGCTACGCAAACGGCTTATTGCGTTCTGGGCCGGCGGTGGCCCTCGCTCAGCATCAAGCTCGCTGTCGCACTCTCGAGGCCCGCCTTGCCGTCGCTAACCCGCAGCAGCTTCTTGACCGAGGCTACGCCTTAGTGCAAGTGGAAGGGCAAGACGGATACCTACGCAACGCCAGTGACGCGAAGAGTAAAGACAAGCTGTTGGTGCAACTAGCCGACGGAGCGTTACGGGCAACAGTAGAATAACCGAGTGGCAAAGAAGAAGACTCCCGAATTAGATTTTGAGCAGCAGCTCGACAATCTAGAATCCATCGTTGATCAGCTAGAAAGCGGCGAGTTGACTCTAGAGCAATCCATCGATAAATATCAAGACGGGGTTAAGTCCTTAAAGTCATTGCACCAAGCGATGTCCGCTTCTGAACAAAAGGTTACTGAATTAAGTGCCGACTTGCGTGGTGAAATTGACGAACTAGAAGATGGCGAGGACGACTGATTTTAGTGCTTGGTTGGCGAAGTTTGCTGTCGACTTTGACAAGCAGCTGAGTGTCGTTTTGGACGACGCCTTGTCGGATGATTCTCGTTTGGACCAATCCGTGAAATATGCGTTACTCGGAAAAGGCAAAAGAATCCGACCCGCGCTGTGTTGTTTGGTTGCAGGTGCTGGTGCATCGAATGCACCGAATGAAGCGGTGATGCGCACTGCCATGGCCATAGAAGCTGTGCATACCTACTCGCTGGTGCACGACGATTTGCCAGCCATGGACGACGACTGTTTGCGCCGCGGACGCGCAACGGTTCATGTCGAGTTCGATGAAGCAACGGCCATCCTTTGCGGTGATGCGTTATTAACTTACGCTTTCGAATTACTTGCCACTGTTGATGTTGCTGCGGAGCAGCGCATCGAGCTGGTCCGTGTTCTGTCACAGGCGGCGGGGCATAACGGAATGGTGATGGGGCAGCATCTCGATATCGACGCTACTTCGCAGTCGCTATCCTTTGAGGCGTTGCAGAACATCCATCTTTTGAAGACCACGGCATTGATCGCATCTGCGATTGAAATGGGCGCGGTGTTGACGGGCCAAAACGCGGACAAATGGCGCGAATTTGGAGGACACATAGGTATGTTATTCCAAGTGGTCGATGACATTTTAGACGCTACTGCAGATAGTGAGCAGCTTGGCAAGACTGCGGGTAAAGACGATGCCGCGCAAAAGCCAACAGCGGTTAGCGTGCTCGGCCTCGACGAGGCGCGTGAATTTGCTGCTCAACAGTGTGCTGCGGCCGAGAAGGGCTTGCGGCAACTTGGTGTAGAATCATCAAACCCATTAAATCAGTTGCCTAGCTTTTTGCTAGACCGTAGCTTTTAGGATAGAATACAGCGAACCATGAAACCACTGCACTCGTGCAACATTACTTCGCCTAAAGATTTAGAAGGGCGCTCCCTCACTGAGCTTGAAGCTTTGTGCGCGGAAATGCGTAGTTTCTTAATCCAAAAGGTTAGTGCGAGTGGCGGGCATCTTGGTTCAAATTTAGGAGTCGTAGAAATCACTGTGGCCCTGCATAAGGTCTTTGATTTTTCTAAAGACAAGCTGGTGTTTGATGTGAGCCATCAATGCTACCCGCACAAAATACTTACGGGCCGCGCTGCCGGCTTTGATAGCTTGCGCCAAACGAATGGCATGTCGGGTTTCATTAACCGTGATGAATCGCCATACGATATGCTGACAGCTGGTCACGCTGGCACATCCATCTCTTTCGCCTCAGGACTTGCAGCGGGCATGAAGGGCAGCTCCGATGACGGCGACGACCCATGGTCGGTAGCGTTAATTGGTGACGCAGCTTTTGGCTCCGGAGTCGCTTTCGAAGGTATCAACCAAGCCTCTGATAACGATGCGCGAATGGTTGTGGTGCTTAACGACAACGAATGGTCTATTGCTAAATCAGTTGGTGCGATGGCGCGCTATTTGTCGCGTATTCGTTCGTCGCAAACGTTGCACAAAACCTATGAGCGTTTGTCGGCCTTAGCTCATAAGTTGCCAATCGTAGGCAGCCGCATGGACGAAATCGGTGAGGTGTTGCGACACGTTATGGTTCCAGGGCATATTTTCGAAGAGCTTGGCGTTAACTACATTGGCCCACTCGATGGCCATGACTTAGATGTCGTGGTAGACGCACTCGAACGCGCTAAAAAGTTTAAGGGAGTTACGTTGGTGCATCTCTTGACAGAAAAAGGCAAAGGCTTCGACCCAGCGTCCGACGATCCCGAACGCGCACATGGTGTTAAGCCGCCGTCCAAAGTGCCTGCTGCTGCATCGCCGGGGCCAGGGCAGTCAAAAAAATCTTTTACAGCCGCATTCTCGCAAAGTTTATGTGCGTTAGCAGATAAAAATCAACATGTTCATGCCATCACTGCGGGCATGCCATCCGGAACGGGTCTTGGCGAGTTCTCAGCGCGCTTTGCTGAGCGCTTTCACGACACCGGTATAACCGAGCAACACGCCGTAGCGTTGGCGGGTGGCCTTGCAACCACTGGTAAGCGGCCGGTGGTTGCTATTTACTCGACTTTCTTGCAGCGAGGATACGATCAGGTCTTCCAAGAAGTCGCTCTGCAAAAAGAGAGCGTAGTGTTCGCGCTTGACCGCGCTGGTTTGGTGGGGCAAGACGGTCCAACGCATATGGGTTTGTACGACCTTGCTTACTTGCGCGCTTTCCCTGGGTTTACCTTGTGTGCGCCGCGCGACGCTGCTGATCTCGACCGCATGTTGAATTTGGCGGTGAATAGTAAAGGGCCATGGGCGATTCGGTGGCCGCGTGCCAATGCCGAAGCCGAATCTTTCATTCCTCAAGATTTGCGCGAACCGCTAGTTGCTGGACGCGCCGAATGTTTGCGCCAAGGAAGCGATGGAGTGGTGTTTGCCTTGGGAGACGTTGTGAATCAGGCCGTTGTCGCCGCAGAAGAGTTGCAGCGCTTACATGGCATTTCGCTCAAGGTCTGTGACGCGCGATTCGTGAAGCCTCTTGACGAACAAGCCATTTTGAATGCTGCTACTGATTATGATTTTATAGCTACGGTAGAAGAGCATTCGGTGCTCGGAGGTTTTGGCTCTGCGGTGGCCGAGCTGTTGTCTAAGAATTCTTGTTTGACACGACAACGCCAATGCCGTCACTCTTTGCACGGCGTACCAGATGATTTCATCGCACATATGAATACTCGCGAAGAGCAGTTACTGCGTTGTGGGCTTGATGCAGATTCGCTTATGCAGTCATGGCATAGTCAATTAAAAACATCAGCCACCAAGGTAGAAAGTTAGATGGCTCCTGAGACCACACCTTTACTGCCAACGACGCGCCGTCCGCATGTGTTGATACTGGGCGATAAGACTAAAGACAAAGTTGGCGAGCTTGCTACTGCTGCCAAAACTTTGCTCGCCGATAAAAACGTAATAGTCACCGTCGATTTAAAGGCAACTTACAAAGCGATAGAATCCAAGCCCGACTTGGTTATCGTTATTGGTGGCGATGGCGCCATTCTCGCGACATCCCATCGTTTGCAGCGCCGACGTGTGCCAGTGCTGGGCGTAAATGTAGGGCGCGTAGGATTCTTGTCCGCTGTTTCTCCGTCGCGACTCGAGACGGTGCTTACCGATTTATTCGATGACAAGTTTCGAATCGAACGCCGCGCTTTGATGTCCTTTTCTGTGAAACGCAAGGGTGAAGTGGTTCTCGATTCGCATGTGCTCAATGAAATTGTGGTTACGCGACTCCCGGAAGACTCGATGATGAGTATCGAACTGGTTGACGAACGCCGTCCCGTTTGTTCTTACTTCGGTGACGGTCTGATCGTATCAACGGCCACGGGCTCGACAGCCTATAACCTGTCGGCAGGCGGCCCAATCTTGGCTCCAAGCCTCGAAGCCTTGGTGGTGCAGCCTTTGGCCCCTCACACTTTGGCAATGCGTCCGCTAATACTACGCAGTGACCGCCATTTCAGCTTGAGAATTAATTCGCCAGGTACTCTAAATAGCGACGGCCACCTAGAAGGTAATTTACAAGCTGGCGACCGCGTCAGAATTGGCCCGAGTAGTCGTACCCTGCAATTGGTTGTCGACCCAAAGAATCGTTTTTATGCGCGCCTGCGCTCAAAACTTCATTGGGGTGAAGCTGCTGGCCCAGGCGACGACTAAGCTTTAACTGTAGACGCCGCGTAGTTTGTCGAAGTAGGCTACACGCTCAACTCCGAGCATACAGGTTGCAAGGCGTAACCCAACATTGTGCTTGCCCGCTGCAACACGTGCCTTGTCGTAAGCGGCGATAATCATGCGGTCGAGACGCTCTTCGACTAATTCGATTGGCCAATAGTATCCCGCACGGTTTTGCACCCATTCGAAGTAGGCGATAATCACCGAACCACTGTTGCCAAGTAAGTCTGGCACAATAGGGATACCACGCTTTTCAAGAATGTTGTCGGCGCGCTTGGTGGTGGGTCCGTTTGCTGCTTCTACGACTAGCTTGGCGTTAATCGTATCGGCATTTTTACCCGTAATCTGATTAGATGCTGCGGCAGGAATTAACACGTCGCAAGCGAGACTTAAGAGCTCGGCGTTATCAATCAGGTCGCCGCCTTTAAAGCCAGCCAATGAGCCGTGGTTTTCACGGTACTGAACCAAAGCTGCAACATCAATGCCGTCAGCATTATGAAAGCAAGCCTGTAAATCGCCCATCCCGATAATTTTGTGGCCATTGCGCTCTAGCTCGAGAGCAGTTTGCGAGGCCACTTGCCCAGCACCCTGAATCACTACCTCAACTTTTTCGCTGATGTTCATTTCTGAAAGACGCATCTCCATTACTACGCGCACTCCGCGACCAATAGCCGAGTTGCGCAATTGTGTACCACCCAATCCCAATGGCTTGCCTACAACAACCGCATTTGCCGTGTGTCGTGCATGCATTGAATAGGTGTCCATTGCCCACGCCATCATGCGTTCGTTAGTATGCAAGTCAGGAATGAGGATGTCGCGCTCAGGCCCAATGAGATCGTTGACACCGGCGGTGTAACGGCGTACAACTTTTTCAACGACAGTGTCGCTGTGTTCACGCGGTTCGAAGTTGACGCCACCCATTGAACCACCAAACGGCACGTTCAAAGCGGAGCATTTCCAGGTCGTCCATGCTGCCAGGGCACGTAGTTCGTCACGGCTCATGTTTTTATCAAAGCGCAAGCCACCGAGGCATGGACCTAAAGACAAGTTGTGGCGGATGCGGAAGCCAGAGAAGACTTCAACCTCGCCGTTGTCAAGTCTCACCGGAATCGCAAATTTAAATTCGCGATCGGGGCGACGCAACAACATGTATAAGTCAGGATCGAATCCGAGAAGCTGTGCGGCTTCATCGAAACGTTCCATCATTGAGGCGAATGGGTTGTCGTCGGACAGCGCTGGTGACGGCGCCTGTGGTTCTTCGATTGGGTTATTATCGTTAAGCATACATACCTCTCATTTCATGCGAGTAAGCGACTCGCTCTACAGCTAGGCAATAAGCGCCAATTCGCGCGCTCGTTTCATTGCGCTCAGATGAAGCCACCACGTCGTTGAAGGAATCAACCAGAATACGCTCCATGCGGTCGAGCACGTCTTTTTCTTCCCAGAAGTATCCCATGCGGTTTTGCACCCACTCGAAGTAGGATACCGTTACGCCACCGGCGTTTGCCAAGATGTCTGGTGCAACAAACACGCCATTGGCTTCAAGAATCATGTCGGCTTCGTCAGATGTCGGGCCGTTGGCTCCCTCGACGATTACCTTAGCCTGGATGGCAGCCGCGTTTTCAGATGTGATTTGGTTTTCGGTAGCCGCCGGGATTAGGACATCACACTCAAGCGATAGTAATTGATCGTTGTCGATGTCGGTCGTGCCAGGGAATCCTTGTAGCTTGCCATTTTCTCGCAACCAATCTAGCACCTTTGGCATATCAAGCCCGCTAGGATCGTGGATGCCACCATACATATCCGAGATCGCAATAACTTTATGTTTCATGTCGTGCATGAACTTAGCAGCTAAGCCACCAACGTTACCCGAGCCTTGAACAACTACAGTGCAGCCTTCGCTAGGTAAATTTTTGTATTTGAGAGATTCGCGCGCGATGATTGCCACCCCTAAACCAGTTGCTTCGTTGCGGCCTAATGAGCCGCCGAGGCCAATCGGTTTACCCGTAACAGCAGCGGTGCAAGTCGCGCGCGTGTGTATCGAGTAAGTGTCCATGAACCACGCCATCGTTTGCGAGTTTGTGTTCATGTCAGGAGCAGGCACATCACGCTCAGGGCCGATGATGTCTAGCAAGCTCGAAGTGTAGCGACGTGTTAGTCGCTCTAGCTCTCCTTGCGACATGCGACGCGGATCACAAATGATGCCGCCTTTACCGCCGCCAAAGGGAACGTTAACTACCGCACATTTCCAGGTCATCCATGCGGATAGCGCACGCACTTCATCGAGGTTGACTTCTGGTGAATAACGAATGCCACCTTTCGCAGGGCCACGCGCGAGTGAGTGCTGAACTCGGTAGCCGGTAAATACACGCAGCGAGCCGTCGTCCATGCGCACTGGGATGGATACAGCTAGCTCTTGAAAAGGCTCGGCTAGAATTTTGTAAATGCCGGGATCGACTGCAATCAGGCCGGATGCCTTTTCGAGTCGCTTCTTCATTTGCAAGAACGGGTTAAGTTCGCTGCTCTCGTGATTGTCGGTTGCCATGATTGGCTGTAGTTGATGGGTGACGGGCGGCGGGGCAAGCCCTGAATTTCACAAAGATTAAGCAGTTCTACTTGCTTGAACAAGGGGGATTGTCGAAGATTACACTATGAGTTTAACACGCGACCCTAAAAAGTACCAAAAAGACTTCTTGGCTACGGTCAGTCTTGACGGCGGTCGAGTTCTGGCATGCGAGAAGGACGTGAGTGAATTGGCTAGATTGGGCCTAGATACGCTCGATGGCGTAATGGCTTATGTAGGTAAAGACGTGGCGCGAGATGCTGGTATGCGCATGACATACAGAGTAGAAACAGAAAACGAAGTGTGGTTTCTGAAAGTCCACAAAAAGATTCCTTGGAGATCGCGTTTTTCACTAGCTGGGCAATGGGTAGTAAGCCCAGGACATCGTGAGTGGGACTCGGCAAACATGATGCGCCGCAACGGATTTGATGTGCCACAGCCAGTTGCCTTCGGTGAGTCGCCTAATTTTTTTAGTTGCCCCCGGTTGTCGTTTGTGATTACTCGCGAAATCATAGGGCCGACTCTCGACGTATTTCTTGCCGACGGCTACCCCGGATTGAATGGCTTGTCTGCGCAGCAGGTTCGTCTGCAAATCATTGAAGACCTCGCCGGAATGATAAAACGCTTTCATGTTTCTGGGTATTTTCACAAAGACTTGTATTGCTGTCATCTGATTGTGGCCGCCCACGAGCACGAGCATGACAAGCGCTGGGGGCAGCCGCACTTTATTGATCTCGAAAGAGTGGTGCGTGAACGTAATCCGCATCACCGTTGGTTCGTGAAAGATTTGTCTGCTCTTAATTTCTCTGCTCCACCGTCCGTTAGCCTGACTGACCGCTGGCGCTTCTTGAAAAATTATTTACCTAGCTACACCTTGACTGGCAGAAAAAAGTGGGCGCGCGCGATTATTGCTAAAACAATCAAAATTGCTAGTCACACGCCAAAATATAAATAATGAAAATCCATGAAGTCGCTGCGCGTGACGGGCTGCAAAACGAAAAAACTATTTTTTCGACGGATCAAAAAATGCGCCTGCTCGAATTATTGGCTCAGACGAAGCCAGATTCGCTGGAGGTCACTTCCTTTGTGCGGGCTGATCGTGTGCCGCAGTTTGCGGATGCCGTCGAGTTATGCCACAGGTTGAAGAGTGCCGAGTGGCGTGAGGGTATCCCATTGGTCGGTTTGGTGATGAATATGCGTGGCTACGAAACATTTAGTGACAGTGGTCTTGATGCCATTACCGCGGTGATTGGCGCTAATCAAGAATTCTCACGCGCCAACTCCGGAATGAATGTCGATGATGCCGTG